>CAYWNI010000023.1:0-5223 GCA_964459525.1 uncultured Lentimicrobiaceae bacterium
GAATGAAAAAGATTCCAAACAACAAACCGCTTGCTGTAGGCAAGTTGTTTGCTTAAAATAATAACTTTGTTGCATTAAACACCAATTTTTTATCTTTTATGGCCAAAGCAAAAACCATGTATTTCTGTAGCAATTGCGGTCATGCCTCTGGAAAGTGGATCGGAAAATGCCCTACCTGCGGCGAATGGAATTCGTTTGTTGAAGAGGTCGTAAGCAAAACCTCACCTGTGCAAACCGGTTTCGTTAGCGATCAGAAAAAATCAAAACCCGTTCCGGTACATCAAATTGTAAACCAAAATGAAGACCGAATCGACACCAAAAGTACCGAATTTAACAGGGTGCTTGGTGGCGGACTCGTGCCTGGTTCTATCGTGCTTATTGGTGGTGAGCCGGGCATTGGAAAATCAACCTTACTACTGCAAGTGGCGCTGAACCTGAAAGGGAAAAAGATTCTTTACCTCTCTGGCGAAGAAAGCCATCAGCAAATAAAAATGCGCGCCGACAGGCTCAAAGGGAAAAATCCGGAATGTTTTATACTGAACGAAACAGCTATTGCCGATTTGTTTCAGCATACCCTCGAACTCAAGCCTGATTTACTCATCATCGACAGCATCCAAACGCTGCATACCGACAGCATTGAAGCTTCGGCAGGAAGCATTTCGCAAATCCGCGAAACCGCGGGCGAGCTGCAACGTTTTGCCAAAGCCAGCAACACCCCGGTATTGCTTATTGGCCACATTACAAAAGATGGAAACCTGGCCGGCCCAAAGGTGCTCGAACACATGGTTGATGCGGTGCTTCAGTTTGAAGGTGACCGCCATTACGGTTTCAGGATATTGCGCACAACAAAAAACAGGTATGGAAGCACTTCGGAGTTGGGTATTTACGAAATGGGTGCCGACGGACTTAGGGAAGTGAGTAACCCCAGCGAGCTGCTGCTAAGCCAGCGTGATGAAGAAACCAGCGGCGTGGCCATAGCCGCCATGATTGAAGGTTTGCGACCTATGCTTATCGAAACGCAAGCCCTTGTGAGCAATGCCGCTTTTGGCACACCGCAGCGTTCGTCAACGGGCTTCGATTTGCGCCGCCTGAACATGTTGTTGGCGGTTCTGGAAAAACGAAGTGGTTTCAGGTTGAGTAGCAAAGACGTTTTTCTAAATATCGCCGGAGGACTGCGTGTCGACGATCCGGCTATCGACCTGGCAGTGGTGGCAGCTATTCTGTCTTCATCAGAAGACATTGCCATTGGGCAGGAAGTTTGTTTTGCCGGAGAGGTTGGCCTTTCGGGCGAAATAAGGGCAGTAGCCCGTGTGGAAAGTCGGATTCAGGAAGCTGAAAAACTGGGGTTTAAACAGATTTTTGTGTCTAAATATGGATTAAAAGGCCTCGACACAAAAAAATTAAATATCGAGATTGTGCCCTTGTCGCGGGTACATGATTTGGTGAAAAAGTTAATTTAGCAGCGCTTTGGCATCACGCCATAAAAAACATATTTGTATGAAATCGTTTTTGAAGCAAGCGATCTAAAATAAGCAACAATACCGGAACCAATATTGCGGCTACCCAAATCGGATTAATTTCCATGGTGTTTTCGAATGAAATTCGGCTGAATTCAAGACCCGTTGCCGTTGCAAGCTGCGAAACATAATCGGATACATCGCCAAATAACTGAACAACAAAGTCCTGATTAAAAACAAAATACACCACAAACCCCAAAAGCGATGCGGCCACAGCAATCAGGCCAAATATCCAGTCACCGATTTCATGTCGGGCTGGAGTCACTTGGGTTTGTTCTACCCGCTCCATAACGTGTGAAGTAAAGTTCGCGGATGCCCGCTCGGCAGGCAGCTGCTCCAAAAATTTTTTGATGAGTAAATCTTCTCTATCCATTTCGTATATTTTTTAACCGACAATCAATGGTGTCGGTGATTTTTCCAACATCTTTTTAAGTTTTGCCCGCAGCCGAAACAGCTTCACCTTTACATTGGCTTGCGACAAGCTTAGGCACAAAGATACTTCTTCCACCGACTTCTCTTCCAAATAATACAGCTGAATGATGGTCTGCTCATCGTGGTTTAAAGCTGATATAGCGTTTTTCAACCGGAGCACTTCGTCTTCCTTCAAACTGTTGTCCGTTTCGTTAACACCCAACAAAACAGAATGATTGTCGTCGAGTGCCACAAAAGTAATTTTTCGTTTTCTGGTTTCTGAAATAGCTGTATTGTAAGCAATTCGATAAATCCAGGTGGCAAAAGAGGCTTCTTCACGAAATTTATGTAACGCATTGTAAGCCTTTACAAAAACATCCTGAGCCAGTTCTTCGGCCACTTCGCGCGAACGTACAATGCCCAATGCAAGTGAAAAAACACGGTCTTTGTAGCGATCGACCAACAAGGCATAAGCCTGCATTTCGCCTTGGCGAACCCGTTGAATAATGCGCTGATCGCTCTCCTTCACCTGTTACTTTTTAAAATTGGACGCAGTTTTGTCCTTTAGGTTACAAAGGTAGGGGTGATTTTCCGGTTTCAGGTTTTTTGCGCCGACTATCTTTTTTACCTTTGTGACTTTAGAAAACAACACGATGAAAAAGGTTTTTTTGATGCTTTTTGCTTTCCTTACGGTGCAGGGAATGGCTCAATTTGAAAAATATTTTGAAAACAAAACGCTGCGCATGGACTATTACCACGGCGGCAACCACAACACCCACGATTATACGTTTGATGAGATGATAGAAGAACCTTATTGGGGCGGATCGAAAACCAACCTGGTTGACACGTTTAATTATGGCAACTATTATGTAAAAGTGTTTGATTTGGCTTCCGATTCGCTCTTGTATTCAAGAGGTTACAACACGCTTTTTGGCGAATGGCAGACTACCGATGAAGCCAAAAAAACGAAACGCACCTTTTCAGAATCTGTTGTGTTTCCATATCCAAAAAACCCGGTGAAGGTGGTGCTTTATGCCCGAAACTTTGCCGGACAAATGGAGCAGCAAATGGCATACGAAGCCGATCCGACAAACTATTTTATTAAAAAAGACCGGAGATTGGTTTACCCCATGTTTGAAGTAGTGAAATCAGGCGATCCGGCTGAAAAGGTAGATATTGTAATTCTTCCCGACGGCTATACCCAGGAAGAAATGGGCTTGTTTTTAGCTGATTGTCAAAAGTTTGCTGAAGGGCTTTTCAGCTTTAATCCCTACGAAAAAAACAAAGATAAATTTAATATCTATGGTGTTTGGGCGCCATCAGCGCAATCGGGTAACGATATTCCGGCCGATGGAGTTTGGAAAAGCACCATCCTGCACACCACTTTTTACACCTTCGACAGCGAACGCTATTGCATGACCTACGATTTTAAAAGCGTTCGCGACCTAGCCGCCAATGCACCTTACGACCAGATTTATATTCTGGTGAACACCGAAAAATACGGAGGAGGAGCTATTTACAACTATTACAACGTGAGTGTAAACAGCAACCAGCAGTCGGCAAAAATTTTTATCCATGAGCTGGGCCATGGCTTTGTTGGGCTGGCAGATGAATATTTTGATTCGTCGACTTCGTACAACGATTTTTACAACCTAACCATCGAACCTTGGGAACCCAACATCACCACGCTGGTTGATTTCGACAGTAAATGGAAGGACATGGTAAAAAAACGTACGCCAATACCAACGCCAGCCACACCAAAATACCTAAACACCCTTGGTGCTTTCGAAGGTGGTGGCTACGTGGCCAAAGGCATGTATCGACCCATGCAAGACTGCCTGATGAAAACTTTTGCCGGCGACCATTTTTGTCCGGTTTGCGAAAAAGCCATTCAAGACATGATTGATTTTTATGCACGCTAGCGAAAAGTGAAAAACTACAGGTCAAACCAACGAAAAAATCCGGCCATAAACCGACAAACACAGGGTAGGAATGTAATCCGGTATTAAAAGACGATTTCGATGTAACGGGTTTATTGTTTTATCCACTTGCCCACAGCCAGTTTACCCTTGGTTTTATCTTCTAAAACATAAATATAAACCCCCTTTTGTAAATGATCAGTGTTTATGGTTGTTTGCCAGCGTATTACATCATGCTCCAACACCATTTCACCGGTTGAGTTATAGAGCTTGAAACTTCCGTTTAAATTAACCGCATCGATGGTGAGCTCGTGAGAGCCCGGATTAGGATAGACTTTTAACCACTGAACTTTTTCGATATCCGAATTTTGACCCACAAGCAAACCTGTGCTGTCTATTTTCATGATCAGGATATCACGTTCCCTCCTATCGTTATGCCGCCAGTCGAAGCGGGTAGCATAAACAATGCATTCGTTTTCAGGAGTTAAATACAAACCATACATGCTATAGTTGGCATCGCCACCATAACGAAAAAACCAGTTTTCGGTTTGAGCATTATAGTTCATGCTTTTTGCTACAAGCCATTTATCAACCAATTCAAAGCCCGGATGAAACATATCAACCAGTGCATTATGAACACCGCCATAACAAAGGGTTCCATTTGATGAATAGTCGAGCCCACCACAAAAGTCGATGGTGTCAGGCAAATAAATAAAACCCGAGTCGATCGGCGACAGTTGTTCACCAATGCGGTAATAAGTAATTTCAATAAAGTCTTCATCAAGAGTTGACAATGCTCCCATATTTTTCATTACTTGTGGCATAATGCCTCCCAGAAAATAGGTATTATCATTTTTCGACGCAACCCTAAGCATATTTAAAAACCAATTATAAAACTCAGGGGAAATGGTGTGCTTTAAATTAAAGGACGAATCATAGACACTAATATAAAACATATCTACAAAATGGTAATCCTTTGAATTAGGCAATTGAATAGCTTGGGGGGCTAAAATGTTTGTCCAGGTAGTATCGGTTATTGATTGTAACAAAGTACCCCGTCTGTTTACCTCTAAAAGTACAAAATAGCTATTTGCCCAATTTTGGGATAAGTATATACCCGGGATAACAAAATTTCCTTTGTCGTTTAATATCATATCTTCGACAAGTTCAATTTTTGATGTATCACCAAACAAGAAATAATCAATAATTTGAAAATCAATGGTGTATCTACTTAAAAAGATTTGCGCATCAGAACCATCTTCTCTGATGGCTCTTCCGGCTACAAACAGGGTATCATTTAAAATAATCATTCTAAATGGATTGAAATAGTATCCGCTCTGATTTTCAAACACGAGCGAATCTTTCATGTTCAATGA
>CAYWNI010000023.1:5233-15178 GCA_964459525.1 uncultured Lentimicrobiaceae bacterium
TAAAGCGATGGGTGACTGGGTTGATGGTAATAATCTCCGGTGTGTGTGAAAAAATAGTGATCACCCTGATAGCAGAGTCCAAAACGCACAATTTGATCCAAGGTGTCGTTGGAGAAATACTTTTGCGACTGTGCGCTAATATTGTTTACGAATAACAGGAAAAAAATAACAATTAATACGTTTCTCATAGTTATAATTTTTTAAAGGCATTAACGCCCTGGCTAGTATCATCCCCATTTTTGATTAAGTAAAACCAAATAAGAGCGAAACCCATGTGCCATAGCGTTAATGCCTAGTGGTTTAGCTTATCAGTCGGGTAGTCCCACAGCAACCTTTTTAAAAATGTAAAATGTTACCATATGACAGGTATAGTAGTTAGGATACACTTGATTCTGATTAAATCCTCCAATATATATATTCCCAAGAAATCGATCAGAAATACCATGTGGATTGAAATCATCAATCATATCCTTTGTAGATTGTAGATATTGATTTAACTCATCAGGCGGATTGGTATTTAATATATAGCCAAAACCATCGGCATAAGGAACATTCCATAATCTACCGTTTACTCCAGGACTATTATGAGATTTATAGAATGCATAATCATACACCATTATATATCCATTTGATATCCATTGGCTTCCATCGTTATATTCATACCTCTTCTCATACTCATAGTTTGCACCTCCCCATAAAACACCACCGCATTCGCCCCAACCAACAGCCCTCATGCAAGTATAATGTGGAAAATTTGCAGGGTTATAACCAGGAGGATACACCCCCTTGTAACTTACGGTACTAACAACATTCATGGTTACTGTAACATTTGCCTCAGAAATACCAATTACATTTACCATGTTACACCAAAAGTACACGTTGTTATCATCTGAGTTTTCATACTCAAATTCACTTTCCTTAGTCGTCAAAAAGCTATAAAGCTCAGAGCCATAAACTATAGGAATGTTGTCATCGTGCCCTTTAATAGAAAACGTTATGGTATCTATTTCCTCGCTATATTTATAGCATGTATCTGATACACGAAATCCATAATTGCTGTTTAAATATGTCTCTATGCTCCAAATTGCTGTGTCAATTCGCTGATCCACGAAACTACTTTTTTGAGACAGGGAGTTATTTGCTTTTTGCTCCAAGAATTTATGGTAGATTTCTCCCATTTCATCCTCCGTTGGCTTAAAGTTATTAATCTTTTCGATTAAAGCCTCATTCGTAAATGTGGATAGGTTTTTATCAAAGGCTTTTTCCTTTTTGCACGAACCCATGCCCAGCGTAAGGACAATACTTACAACAAGTATAAAATATTTTTTCATGTTATTGTTTATTTATTATAATGTTTCAATTTCATTCATTTTGCGCGTAGTTTCGTTTACTTGGTGGTTGCAGCCGGCTCAAATCCAATTACGGGTTACGCGCCCGGTGAGTCGGCTATCTAATATAAAGGTGTTTTTACCAAGTAAACTAATCGATATTTTTTGAAAAACAGGATGTCCATAATTATTATTTTGGCCTTTATAACATTGGCATATGATGGGTTTGGTGTTTAAAAAGAAAGATGATACTTGCTGCAATAAACGATTACCCATAGAATAAAATAACTTCCGGAAGGGGGGGCAATACCCTGACAATCAAGGCTAAAAAGAAAACAACCAACAATATGAAACCAAAAATATTCATGGCTTAGGCATTCAAAAGGTTAAGTGCTTACAAATGTATATATTTTCTTTAGCTGTGCTATTTTTTTGCAAAAAATATTATACCTGTTATGGTTTTGTTTTATTAGTTCTCGCTTTTCTTGTAATATACAGGTAATGAAACCTTACCCTTTTCCTGCAGTCTACTTTTCCTCCTTAACAGTCATTTTAACAATTCCGTTTTGCAGGGTAAACAGGTGGTAGTGGCTTGTTCGTGCATGCCATTCCTCGGCAATCCATTTCATGTTTTTTTCGAGTAACAACAATACTTCATCCGGTGCTTCGACCCCAATTTTTATGGGAATAAAATGCTGGTGCACCATTTTTATGTTTGGGCCAAACTGCCGTGAAACAATAACCTCCACACCCTGCTCTTTTAAAAACTCGATAATGCCGCTACCTTTGGCTCTAGCGCCATGTTTTTGACTTTCGTCGAAATTCTTAAACGGATTAATCACTTCGTCTTCAAAAACCAAATGCCCGTTTTCATCACATTGATACAACCTAAACACATCTGAATCGCCAAAATGACGGTTGTTGAACTTGTTGTGTTTTCCTAATGCAAAAGCAAATTTTTGTGCCATAGTCTGGTGCTATTTTGTGTTACCTTCCTGTTCAAACAGTTCAAAAATATTTCCTGATTTGTCTTTTATAAAAATTAAATCGCGGCCCGGCCGTTCTACCCTGCTGATGGCATACCCTGCCTTTTGTGCTTTTTCGGCCAACGCCTCACGCCCAAAAACGTCAAGGCAAATATGTTGCAGCGATTTTCCACGGCGGTGTTGCGATAAAAACAACTCCATTCTCACTTTTTCTTTTTCAACAACATACACCTCAACTTCATCGTGATGCCCGAAAATAGCCAGATTCAATTCAGAAGTTAGGGTAAACTTGCGCGCCAGATGCATGCCAAGCAAGTCGATATAAAAAGCTGTTACCTCGCTTTTGGGGTAAATGTCCAGTCCGATGTGGTTTATTTTCATGATTAAAATGGATTAGAAACTAAGAAACTGTCTAAATTTTTCCCGTAGGGAAAGCAGACAGGTAGAAAAGGGAATTTTCATAGACTTGTATCATCCCATCCGGGATGAAATAAACGATATAATTATTTTTCTACCCCCATTTGGCTCCTAACGGAGTTTTAAAACAAAATCTTAGACAGTTTATATCTGGTTTTTTAACATTAAAGCAGGAGACAAATATGGGTTGATCAGGTTTAGCAAAAAAAATCGTCCCCATTAGGGATGAAACAATAAATGCCAAAATTCCTTTTAACCCATATTTATTTCCTAAAGAACAGAATAGACGTTTTTGACGTTGCCTATGCCTTGTTCAGCTTACCAGCACTATAAGCTTCAAGAGCCTCTTTCACAGTCATTTCACCCGCTCCAACAAAAACCTCAATTCCTGCTTTGTCAATTACGGCAGCGGCATTTCCGCCAGGGCCATTTCCAGTAATAAGCACTTTTACACCCAACTCAAAAAGTGTTTGGGCAGCTTTTGGCCCGGCGCCATGGGCTTCGTTAATTACCGAAGAATTATCGTAATACGTAAGCGCATCATCCACGTCGTTGTAGATGGTAAAAAAGGCCGATCGGCCAAAACGGGCGTCCATAGGAGCATCCCAAGATTTCTCTTTCGAGCTAAAAGCAATTTTCATTTTTGAATTATTTTATTTGAATATTTTTTCAATTTCATTTTTGAACTCGGTCAGTCGTTCTTTTTCGCAGTGTTCTGAATATACACCTACAAAATCAATTACCTGATTTCGAAAAAATAACGAGGTTAGGAATGAGTCGAATAAATAAAACTGACAACTATTTTTGATTTGTTCCACAGCCTTTGTAAAAGAGTAAAAATCAATATTTCCGTTTACTCTAAAGAAATATCTGTTCAGGGTTGTGTTGTCGTGATATACTCCGGGCATAAGTTCGGTAAAGCCAGTAAACCGTTTGTAATAAATAAAGCTGTTGTAAGGTTCAATTTTCCGGTCGGAGTAAAACTGAATACCAAGCTGTTTCAATTCATTTACGATATGTGGCAACGTATCCGTTTCTTTCATGTTAATGCGAATGCACGGATGCATTTCATTTTGAAAGGTCATCTGTCCGGGATAAATGCTCACCTCACCGCCAACCTCGTTGTGCAGTTCATACGCTTTTCGGTACACTTCATCCTGAAAACAAGAAATGATTTTTTTAACGGGCAACATCAGCCTGCGGTCATAAATTTTTCCCTGGTTGGGAGGAAAATGTCCCTTGGCATAATAATCGGGTTGTGGATTTGATTCGAGTACCATTAGATTAAGCTGATCACCTAACGACGATCTTTCTACAATCTGTTCGAGCGAAAAACAGGTCATTCCCTCGATGTTTCCGGTACTGCTTTCATGGTAATTCTGTGTAGTGTTCATGATAATTATTTTAGTATGTGAAGTGTTTTATCCCAACTCTTTTGTATCATTTCCGACAACGAATTATCGCTGTATTCAACAATTGTTTTCCCTTCGACCATGGCTTTGGTAAAATCCTCGTTGTAAGGTAGGCTAGCCAGATGTTCAATTTCTTCCGACTCAAGAAAAGAAGTTATGTCGCGGGCTATATCCAGGTTTAAATCGGCCTTGTTGATGATACATCCTGTTTTTATTCTGAATTTTTTCACCAGCTGGTATACCCGTTTTAGATCATGCAAGCCCGACACAGTAGGTTCAGTAACCAAAATAACGAAGGAAGCACCGCTCAGGCTGCTCACCACCGGACAGCCCACGCCAGGAGAGCCATCAACGAGGACGTAATTTTTATTAAAAACTTTCGCCAACTCTTTGGCTTCATTTTTTACTTTGGCCACCAGTTTACCCGAATTGTCGGCTCCTACGCCCAGACGCGCATGTACCATTGTAGCACCACTTTTTATGTTGCTGGTATAGCATTCGCCTACTTTAACTTCTTTGTTTACAATGGCATCCGTTGGACAAACACGTGCGCAATACCCACAGCCTTCGCAATTAAAGGCGTTTACAACAAACCTGCCATTTATTATATCGATTGCATTAAAACGACACACCTGCTCGCATTTGCCGCACTGTATGCATTTTTCCTGAACAACATATGCCTCTTCGCCGCTATAAAAATCTTCTACTTCATCAAAATCCGGCTGCAACAACAAATGCATGTCGGCAGCATCCACGTCGCAGTCGGCAACGATAATGTCCTTGCCTCCCAGCATAGCAAAAGAAGCTGTTAGTGAGGTTTTTCCAGTTCCTCCCTTTCCCGAAATAACAACAATTTCTTTCATTGTTTAGCCTCCTTTTCAAAATCGGTTAAAAACTGTTTTATCTGTATCAAAGCCTTTAGCACTTCGGGAACCTCGGTATAAAGCAATTTTCCTTTTGAATAACGCTCAGCAATATCGCGGCTGTTGGGAATTTTAGCCAACAGCGGAATGCCGTCCTCTCTGCAATAGTTTTCAACATCGCTGTTACCAATTCCCTCGCGGTTAATTACCACGCCGAAAGGTTTGCCCAGCTCGCGCATGGTGTCGACAGCCAGTTTTAAATCATGAAAGCCAAAAGGCGTGGGCTCGGTGACTAAAATCACAAAGTCGGCCTCGCCAGTAGCCTCAATTACAGGGCATGAAGTGCCGGGAGGTGAGTCGTAAATTACCCAGCGCTCATCGGCAAACTGCTGGTTTACAAAGTCAATGGTACGGGCTATCAACGGAACAGCCTGCTCCTCACCAATATCCAAGCGACTTTCAACAAAAGCCAGACGATTAAACTCAAATTGTTGCAATTGCCCAATTTTCTGTTGAACCATCGGAAGGGCTTCCTCCGGGCACAACTCAGAACAGGCGTAACAACTGTGACACAACTCAGGAAAAACCATGATGACAGGCCCTAACTGTATAACCGCATGAAAATTACAGGATTGCTGACAAATGCCGCAAAAAGTGCATTTGTCTTCAATCCATTCGGGCACCATTTTATAAACATCTTGCTGATGAACAAGATTTCCTTTTATAAAAAGTCCTGAGTTGGGTTCCTCGACATCCAAATCGACAAGTACGGTTTTTTCTTGCTCAGACAAATAAGCCGAAAGGTTGGTCGACAACGTTGTTTTTCCGGTGCCTCCTTTTCCACTTGCTATAGCTACCTTCATTATTCTACGATTGCTTTTTGTTGAGTAACTCTTCTCTTATCATTGGCTTATCGCAAACAGGGCAGCGCAGCGTGGTGCACTTTACTCCTTGACTGTGAGCTATTTTGTGGCCGCATTTGGCACAAACACAAAACCCGCCAGGGCCTAAGCTTCCTCCGTTATTTCTACCTTTATTGCCTCCCCTGCCGGCACCTTTTCCATCTCCTAAAGTCATCGCTTTCGTGTTAAATTTTGAATAAACTATGAAGTTAATTTCCTGACCAAATTTTTAACTTCTTCAGTCAGTTTACTTACATCGTTGGTTAACCTATCAATTTGATCGGTATTCCGACCTTCGAAACCGAAACGATTACCTAACCCATTTCGGCCTCTTCCATTGTCTGCACCCATACCGCGACCACGACCAAAGCCGCGACCAAAATTTTGGGTTGTTTCGTTGGTGTTGTCTGGATTGCAGTAGCCTAAGCCTCTGCCCGACATTGATCCTTGTCCTGATGGACCTGTTTTATCTCTTCGTGGCATAACAATTATGTTTTAAATTACGCCTACAAAAATAATGAACATATGTTCATAATGTCAAGGAAAAAGAGTTTTTTTTTAACAACCTCGGCTTATTTAGAGAGGTTTATAGATAAGAAGCGAAAAAAGTGTGTGAATATTTTGAAACAAACAATATTGAGTCAGATGATATTGTGATTCGCTGAAGTCGCAATAATTTAATAGCCGATTAGAAACTCTCAATTTTTTTTACAGAAAAAACAATATTCAAAATGGGTATACTGCCACTACTGTTTCGTCCCTACGGGACGGGGACTATTCGCTTGATCTTTTACCCATATTGCGCACCTAAGGCACGCTGACAAATTAATCGGAAAAAAACGTAACACCATCAGAAGACAGTGGTAAACTCTTCGTTTCCTCGAAACTTGTTTTTGCGCCTGTAATCTTAGAAACTGTCTAAATTTTTCCCGTAGCGAAAGCAGATGGGTAGAAAAGAGAATTTTCAGAGGCTTGTATCGTCCCATCTGGGTCGAAATAAACGAAATAATTATTTTTCTCCCAAATTTGGCTCCAAGCGGAGTCTTAAAACAAAATTTTAGACAGTTTCTTAATCCCGTTAGGGATTGAATATGGGTAAAGTCATCTCCAGGTCGCAATATAGTCCCGTAGGGACGCGATAAAGCCAACCTAAAAGAAAGGGCAGCACGACAGTTCAACAGTCATTTTTCGAGTTAAAATTAATCAACTTTTGGGGTTTTCACAATACGAATATATTGATTACTGTTTAAGGAATAAATTACTTTTGCCAAAACGTTTGAAAAATGAAAATCTGGCTCCGGGCAATTATATGGATTGTTTTGTTGGTGATACTTACATCCCCCACGCAAGCCCAAACTTTTTCTCCTAGCGGCATCTCCGACGATGAAACCAACCTGTATGCCATGAACAAGCAGGTAGGTCAATTTATAAAGCGGTTCAACATGGAGGAAGATCAGTTTGGAAAACCGTTGGCTAAATCCGACAAAAATTTCCGAAACAACGACCTGAGGAAAAAGTTTCTGCCCTTGATGTTCGACAAATACAACGCCCGGACTTCAGGAAATTTACAAAACTATTTTATTGACGACATCACCAAAAAAAGCCAGCCTTTTTTTCTTAATTTTCTCGATACCAGCTGGTTTGCTGAAGTTTCGGCGGAGTTTATTTATCAGGGAAAACCTGTAAATCTGGTGCTTTTTCTCACCCTAGAAAAGGAAAATCTGGGATCGAAATGGGTACTTAGCAACGCGTATTTTAACCAGTTAAGCAGCTTGTTCCCTTTTGCCGATAGCGCAGTTCAGCAGCAGTATTTTCTGCATCCGCAAAGCCACGAGTTGGATTTTATGAACCTGCACAAAGCGCTTGAAGATCCGGCACACATTCAATACTACGCCCCACAAAAATACCACCCCGATTACCTGACTTTGTTTTTCTATTTGATGAAAACGAAACAGCTCAAATTTAAAGAGATACAAACAGTGAAATTTCATTTTCTGCAAATCGATCACTGGTATTTTGAGCTAACCTACTACAACCGCGACGATTTGAATTCGGGCTGGTTGATTTCTAACTTGATATATGCCGACGACAACGATAAAAAGGAACTACTTAAAACTTTCAGAATATGTACCGCCAACTAATATTGCTTTGTTTAGCTTTCGGGCTAACTTTTTCGCTTTCGGCGCAAAAAAACGCCCTTAATGCGCAAGATATTTCTGAATATCAAAAAGAAGCCGAACACCTGGTTTCCTATTTTGAAGGAACAGTAAATTTTTTGGGGAATCCCGATGAGGTAGCCTCCGAAAAGGATGTCATTATCAATGAAAGTTACCTCAAAATTTTTCCGAATCCGGAAACCCAAATTGAAGACGATTTAGATGAAAATCGGCAAACACCGCTAAACAAAGATGTTCAGGCATACATGAAGGATGTGATGTTTTTTTATCGCTGGGTTAATTTTTCGTTTGACATTGCCAAGGTTGAACAGCAAATAAACCAAAACGATCAAGTTTATTTTAAAGTGACCACCAACCGCATCATGCATGGGGTAAATCTTAATGGCGACACGGTTAGTAACAACCAGGTCAGGTATTTTGAAATCAACCTGGATCAGCAACAAAAAGACCTGAAAATTGTCAGCATTTACACCACCAAACTAAACGAAAAAGAAGAGTTGCGCCTCTGGTGGAACAACATGAGTAATTCATGGAAACAGGTTTTCGGACGCTCGGTTTTGGTTTACGATACCTTGCCATTTATGCATATTCTGGGTTTTTCTGACAACAGTTTGGTTACGATTAAATACGACGAAAGAATTATTCGAGACACGGTTTTTTCAAATCAGGACTCACTGTTGTACTCAGATATTACTGATTCATTGGGATATACTGTCGTTGAACGATTTATTGGAGTTCAGGTTCCAGACACCATTACTGCCGATCCTGGCGCAATTTACGGCATGTTAAAGGTGTTTCGTTCGCAAAAAAGCTTGTCGATAGCACATAACCACATCATCAGAAATCTGGATCCCTTGTCGGAGATGACAGACCTCACCATGTTGGATATCAGCCACACTTTAATCGATGACCTCACTCCTATCAGAAACTTGAATAAACTGGAATCACTATCTTTGGTGGGTTGCCCAATTACCTGCATTGACCCGATTGGTTACCTGACTTCTCTTAAAGAATTAAACGCATCCTTTACCCAAATTAAAAAACTGGATGTGCTACAAAACTTGAAATCGCTTGCGGAGATAACACTGGATTCCGTTCCTTTCGGGCAAACATCTCCACTTGCAGGGTTGCCAAACCTACGGCATCTAAGCCTAAAATCGACGTCTCCTGATAATTTTAATGGGTTGAATAACTTGCCTTCACTTACCGATTTAAACTTGGCTTCTTCATCAGTGCAGCAACTTCTTTTTATAAAAAACCTGACCCAACTACAAAATCTAAATATCGATAGCACAAGCGTTCGCGACCTGTCCCCTCTTTCTTCATTAGCGGAACTTTCAGTATTACAAGCCAACACTACTCCCATAAGCGATCTAGCTCCTTTACTGGAGTTACCTGTGCTTAGAACCATTTATTGCGACAAATCAGGAGTTACAAGAGATGAAGCGGTTCAGTTTATGGAAACAAAACCTGCCTGTTTGGTCGTTTACAATTCGGCGCACTTGGTTGGATGGTGGAACGATTTGGAGACCACCTGGAAGCAATTATTCTTGAAATCGTACCGGATGACGGAACCCATTACCAAAGAGCAGCTGCACCAACTCATTAACCAACAGTCGTTATCGCTAGCTTACCGGCTCGATATTACAAATATTGAACCTGTTAAAATGCTCCACCGCCTCGAAGAACTCGATTTGCAAAATAGCGGAGTTGCCGACCTAAGCCCGATAGAAGGTTTGAACAACCTCAAAATACTGCGAATTAGCAACACCAATGTTAGCACCCTTTCGCCCATGAGCAACCTCAGAAACCTGAAAACATTGGAAGCAAACCATACATCAATTTCTGATTTGCTTCCAT
>CAYWNI010000024.1:0-15042 GCA_964459525.1 uncultured Lentimicrobiaceae bacterium
TATACATCTGACATGAAAAAAGTTTTTGTTTGGTATAACCTGCTGCTTGAGAAGGAATTGCTTGATTTTTCAGAAGACACAAAGGAAGCAAGCGAAGAATCTGAAAAAGCAGATGACTGCCAAAAAGAAGAATAACTCCCTGATTTACTAAACATTACCATCTCCCCTATACCTTTTAACGCGCAATACTTTACTTCAAGCCAATGTACAAACACCTGATACGACCTCTTTTCTTCAAAATAGATCCAGAAAAAGTTCATCATCAGGTGGTAACGCTTTTAAAAGCAGGAATGGCGATTCCCGGTGCAAAGAAGTTCGTTAATTGGTACACTCAAGTAAACGACCCGGTACTCCGCAAAGAGTTATTGGGACTAACTTTTTCAAATCCGGTAGGTATTGCCGCTGGTTTTGATAAAAACGCACACGTTTACAACGAATTGGCGGATCTGGGTTTCGGTTTTATTGAAGTTGGCACCGTTACGCCAAAAGGCCAGCCCGGAAATACGAAGAAAAGACTATTTCGTCTTCCTGCCGATCGAGGGCTTATAAACCGAATGGGATTCAACAATGGCGGGCTAAATGCGGCTGTAAATAACCTGAAAAAGAGAAAGACCAAAGCAATTATAGGCGGGAATCTAGGTAAAAATACCCTAACGCCAAATGCAGAGGCTGTGGCTGATTACCTTGCCGTTTTCAAGGGACTTTTCGATTATGTAGATTATTTTGTGGTCAATGTAAGCTGCCCTAACATTTCAGATTTAAGAGAACTACAAGATCAAGATGCACTGTTGAATATCCTGGGTAAATTACAGGAAATCAACCAGAAAAAGCAATTTCCAAAGCCAATCTTGCTTAAAGTTAGCCCTGACCTGAACGAAGGGCAACTTGATGAAGTAATCGATTTGGCCAGCAAAAAACTGATTGACGGCGTGGTGGCTGTCAACACCACCATCACCCGTTTAAATTTATCAACACCAAAAAAGGTAGTCGAAGGTATTGGGAATGGAGGTTTAAGTGGCGTTCCATTGAAAAAAAGAGCAACTGAAGTCATCAGGTACCTTTCAGAAAAATCGGGGAAAGCGTTTCCGATTATTGGCGTGGGCGGCATAGAAACGCCCGAAGATGCAATCGAAAAGCTGGAGGCAGGCGCAGATTTGTTGCAGGTGTATACCGGATTTATCTACGAAGGGCCATTTATTGCAAAAAGAATCAATCGAGAATTGGCAAGTTACTACAAACAAAACAAACATTTAAATTAACGACATGAATTTCAAAGAACTTGGCCTCAATGCACAGATGATCGATTCGATATCCTATATGGGATACAAGAATGCCACCCCAATACAGGAATTAGCTATACCTGAAATACTTAAAGGCAACGACCTGATTGCCTGCGCCCAAACCGGAACTGGTAAAACTGCTGCTTTTGTATTGCCGATAATCAATCAGTTGACATCAAACAAGCACAACGGAACCAGCACGTTAATCATTACCCCTACCAGAGAATTGGCCATCCAGATTGAGCAACAAATCCAAGGATTTACGTACTTTACAGATGTTCAATCCATTTCGGTTTATGGCGGTACAGACGGTAGTGATTGGGAAATTCAGAAAAAAGCCTTAACAAGTGGTGCCGACATTATTGTTGCGACCCCTGGCAAGCTGATCTCCCATTTAAACATGGGATACGTAAAATTCGATCAGGTAAAATACCTTATTCTGGACGAAGCCGACCGCATGTTGGACATCGGTTTTTACGACGACATTCTGAAGATAATTACTTTTCTGCCGAAAAATAGGCAAACACTCATGTTTAGCGCGACAATGCCAGATAAAATCAGGCAACTGGCGAAAAAAATCCTAAACAACCCTGCACATCTGAGCACCGAAATCTCCAAGCCAGCCGATGGCGTGCTTCAGGCAGCCTATTTGGCCCATAATGCACAAAAAATACCTTTGATAAAAAGCTTGATCGATAATAAACCAAACCTGAAAAGTATTCTTATTTTTAGCTCTACCAAACTTAAGGTCAATGAAATAGTTCGGGGCTTAAGAACCAAAGAATTTCTGACAGAAGGCATATCTTCCAATCTCGAGCAAGATGCCCGTGAAGCAGTTTTGCTCCGGTTTAGAAGCAAAAAAACGAAGGCTCTGGTAGCCACCGATGTTCTCAGCCGAGGTATAGACATCAAAGCCATCGACCTGGTCATTAACTTTGATGTGCCGAATGACGCTGAAGATTACGTGCACAGGGTAGGAAGAACCGCACGTGCCGACGAAACCGGAGTTGCGTTGACATTGGTGAATGAAGAAGATATGTACAAATTTAAGCGCATCGAGATTTTTTTGGGTGAAGAAATCATGAAGATACCCATGCCGGCCCATTTGGGTGAGGCTCCTATTTGGAATCCAAATGCACCTCGGCCAGAAGGACGCTTCGGCAACAAAGGCAAAACGGGCAGGAAAAACTTTGGAGGAAGAAACAAGAAAAATTAATCGCCAGATAATGATGAAATATTGTGATCAGGGATAAACATTCACCTCAGGACACAGCTCAACACCAAATTTAGCTTTCACAGCTGAAACAATTTCCTGTGCAAATGCAAACACTTCCTTTCCTGTGGCCTCACCGTAATTTACAATTACCAGTGCCTGCTGTTCATGCACGCCCACATCGCCCTTCCGTTTTCCTTTAAACCCACATTGCTCGATGAGCCATCCCGCGGCCAGCTTCATACTTCCATCCTCTTGCTCATAAACAGTTAGTGTCGGATACATTTCACGCATTTCTTGTGCAATTGCATTCCCAACCACAGGATTTTTAAAAAAGCTTCCAGCATTCGGAAACTTATCAGGATCAGGAAGTTTTGACTGCCGTATGCGTACCACCTCATCGCGAACCTGTGCCAAGGTAGCATCTTTCTTTCCCGCAAAGGCAAGTTGCAAAGGCTGATAGCTCAAATTTAAAACAGGATTCTTTGTCAGCTTAAAAACCACCGAAGTAATAAAATACCTGTTTTTAAATGTTGTTTTAAAAATACTGGTACGGTATCCAAACTGGCATTCGTCGTTCGAGAAAGTCACAAGTTCGCCGGTTTGCATGTCAAAAGCTTCCACCGAATCAATGACATCCTTAACCTCAACTCCATAGGCACCAATATTTTGAATAGGAGATGCGCCCACTTTTCCGGGAATAAGGGCAAGATTTTCAATACCTCCCCAACCTTCAGTCACAGAATAATCAACCAACATGGCCCATGATTCGCCGGCATTAACTTTAAGCAACACAAAATCGTCGCTTTCAAAAACCAAATTCTTGCCCCACATTTCGTTATGAAGCACTAAACCATTCACATGATCGGTAAACAAAACATTGCTCCCCTGACTTAAAATAAGCCATTTATTGCTCCTAAGCTCTCCGGTTTCAAACAAATCGTGCAAGTCGGAAATACACGAAATGGCAGCAAAGCGGGCAGCTTGAACAGCTATACGAAAGGTGTTAAAGGGTTTTAGGCAAAAATTAGTTTTAAAATTAATCATGTTCAAAAGTAGATAAAATGACTACAATAATAAATGAGTTATCGTGTTATTTTTGGTATGCAGGCAATTGCTTGTTTAAAAAATACGTCTTGGGAAAAAAAGTTATTGTTTCGGTTATTAACGACCTAGCAAGCGATCAGCGGGTAAAAAAAGTATGCGCCACGTTACACGACATGGGTTTTATGATTACGCTGGTAGGCAGGGAGTTAAAAAATAGCCCGCCGATGGACGACAGACCTTACCGTGTGATCAGGATGAAACTCCTGTTTGAAAAGGGTTTTTTCTTTTATGCTGAGTACAACATAAGATTATTTTGGAAGCTACTATTTTCAAAATTTGATCTGCTTGTGGCTAACGACCTAGACACTTTGTTGCCAAACTATTTAATGAGCAAGTTCAAAAGCAAGCCTCTTGTATACGACAGTCATGAGTACTTTACGGAGGTTCCTGAGCTAGTAAGCCGACCAAAGGTTCAAAAAGTTTGGAAACGAATTGAACAAGCCATTTTCCCAAAACTGAAAGATGTTATTACCGTAAACAACTCTATTGCTGACCTATACAATGACGATTATGGTATGCGACCACGGGTTGTCAGAAATGTGCCAAACCTCATCACGAAGCCAGTAAAAAAAATGAGAATGGAGTTGGGGCTACCTGAAGACAAAAAAGTATTGATTTTGCAAGGAGCAGGAATAAATATTGACCGAGGAGCAGAAGAAATGGTGGAGGCCATGCAACACGTCAAAAATGCCGTATTACTAATCGCTGGAAATGGTGACGTTATTTCGATTTTAAAAAAAATGGTTGTGGAGCTAAAATTAGAAGACAAAGTGCAATTTCGCCCACGCATGCCCTATCAGGAACTCATGCAATACACCATGTGTTCTGACTTAGGACTAACCCTCGACAAAGACACCAACCTGAATTACAGGTTTAGTTTGCCAAACAAAATATTCGACTACATACAAGCGGGAATTCCTGTTGTGGCGTCGTCACTGCCTGAAATAGCACTGATAATAAACACCTACAAAGTGGGCTGCACAATTCCAGATCACAACCCGCTAAACATGGCCGCCAAAATAAATGAAGTCCTTGCAGATCAGGAACAAATAAATATCTGGAAAAATAATTGTAGCTTTGCGTCCCTGAATTTGAATTGGGAAAAAGAAGAGAAAATAATTATCGACTTGTATTCAAAGTATGTCTGATGTCCACCTTCATATAATTTCATTCGACATTCCATTTCCGGCAAACTACGGTGGCGTGATTGACGTTTTCTACAAAGCTAAATTCCTTGCCGAAAAGGGCGTAAAAGTGCACTTGCATTGCTTTGAATATGGCAGAAAACCACACAAAGCGCTTGAAAAGATTTTTCATAAAGTATATTTTTACGAACGAGACATTTCCAAGAAGCAGGTTTTCAAGAGTATACCCTACATTGTTAGCTCCAGGGCATCAGATCAACTTGAGGAAAACTTGCTAAAAGATGACTACCCAATACTTATGGAAGGGCTGCATACGACCTCAATACTTAGCAACGAAAAATTCAAATCAAGAAAAAAAATTGTTAGGGCCCACAATATTGAGCATGAATATTATCAGCATTTGGCCAAGGCTGAAAACGATCTGTTTAAGCGGTATTATTACTCCAATGAAGCTGGAAAATTAAAAAGATACGAAAAAATACTCCATAAAGCCGACCGCATTCTTGCCATTTCGGAAAACGACCGCATACATTTTTGCAAGTATTTCGACAATGTGGATTTAATTCCGGCATTCCACCCCTTTAAAACGATTTCGTCAAAACTGGGCAAAGGAACTTATGTGTTGTACCATGGCAATCTGAGTGTTGCAGAGAATATCAATGCTGTTAACTTCCTGATTGAGTATGTATTCAATGAGATTAACATACCATTTTACATCGCGGGGCTAAACCCGTCGAAACAGTTACGAAACACGATCAATAAAATGGAACACGTGCATCTAATCGCAAATCCTGACGATGCACACCTTCAGGAGCTTATTGAAAACGCACACATTAACATTTCGGTAACTGCCCAAAAGACAGGATTAAAGCTTAAATTACTAAACAATTTATACAATGGTCGTTTTTGTTTAGTAAACGACAAGATGTTGAGTGGGAGCAAATTAGACGACTTATGCGTTATCGCTAACAACGAGGCAACCATGAAACGCAAAATAAAAAGTTTGTTTAAACGTGAGTTTGGTGCTGAAATTATTGCCAAAAGAAAAGCAATACTCGATACCATTTACAACAATGGTCACAATACTGATAAACTAATCGACTTACTGAGCTGATCCTGAAAGCGTACCCTCCTCACATTTCAGCACCTTACCCGGAAATTTATTGATAAGACTGTAATTGTGGGTAGCCATGATAACAGCACTACCTTTCTCACTTATTTTGAATAGAATCTTCATGATTCCATTAGAAGTTTCGGGATCAAGGTTTCCGGTTGGCTCATCAGCCAAAAGAACTTCTGGTTGATTTAGTATGGCTCTGGCAATTCCAATGCGCTGCTGCTCTCCACCAGACAACTGATGAGGCATAGCATTTAACTTCTCTACCAAACCAACCTCATCCAGCACTTCCAAGATTCTTTGTTCAATTTTGGAGGAATCATTCCAACCCGTAGCTTTTAAAACAAAAAACAAATTGTCGTGAACATTTCTGTCATCGAGCAATTGAAAATCCTGAAAGACGATACCAAGTTTCCTTCGTAGAAAAGGAATCTCCGACCGTTTTACACTTTTCAAGTTGTAACCACAAACAGTAGCATCACCCTGCTCAAGAGGCAAATCCGCATATAAAAGCTGCAATAAACTAGACTTCCCGCTACCTGTCTTTCCTATTAAATACATAAAGTCGCCTGATGACACCTGTAGGTCAACATGGGTAAGCACCAATTTATTTTTCTGAAAAACAGAAACATCTGTTAAGGAAATCAAGCTTTGATCGGTCATAGTAATATTGAATTTCTAACCCCAAAAGTACATGATTTTTTTTACCTGAAGTTTAACAGACTCGCCTAGGGACACTTCAAAAGTGTATAGAAAAAGTTACGATTCAGGTTTAAAGCTGATTTTTGGCTTAAGCCCGACAGATTTAGTGAGAGATATTATAAAACCGCTACACCAGTCCGGTAAAGCCCATAAAGGCGAGAGCCAGGATACCAGCAACCACAAGTGCAATTGGCACGCCTCGCATACCTTTGGGCACCTCCATTAAATCGAGATGTTCGCGGATACCTGCAAACAACACGATGGCCAGCGTAAACCCAATGGCATTGGAGATAGCAAAAACAACCCCTTCGAGCAGGTTAAAATCTTTTTGAATGGTTAAGATGGCTACACCTAAAACAGCACAGTTAGTGGTGATTAGAGGCAAAAATACACCCAACGCCGAATAAAGCGAAGGACTCACCTTTTTCAGAATGATCTCAACCATTTGTACCAATGCCGCAATAACCAGAATAAAAACGATAGTCTGCATAAATGCCAAGCCAAAAGGATTCAGCACATAATACTGTATAATCCAAGTAACTAAGGTGGCGAGGGTAAGCACAAAAAGCACAGCACCACCCATACCAACAGAAGTAGACAGCTTGCCAGAAACCCCAACAAATGGGCAGATTCCCAGAAACTGAGCCAGCACAATATTGCTAACGAAAATAGACCCTATAATTATTACAATATATTCCATAACTCAGATATTAAGAGGCTTTGTTCAATTTATTAATTAAAGCAATCAGGTAACCCAACACGATAAACGCACCAGGAGCTAGGATAAATACCAGCATCAGATCGCCTTGTATGAGTTTTAATCCGAAGATGGCACCACTTCCGAGAAGCTCGCGAACACCACCAAGGAGCGTGAGTGCAAAAGCAAACCCAAGTCCCATTCCCAGCCCATCGATTATGGAGGATATTGGATTGTTTTTTGATGCAAAAGCTTCTGCTCTTCCCAATACGATACAGTTCACTACGATAAGCGGAATAAAAAGTCCGAGAGAATCGAAAAGTGCTGGAAGATAGGCTTGCATAACAAGCTCAACAATGGTAACAAAAGAAGCGATAATTACGATAAACGAAGGAATGCGAACTTTATCCGGGATAAAATCGCGAACCATTGAAACCACTAGATTTGACATGACAAGCACAAATGTTGTTGCCAGTCCCATGCCCAATCCATTAATTGCAGAGGTAGTTACGCCAAGTGTAGGACATAATCCCAACAGAAGGACAAATACAGGATTTTCTTTAATTAATCCTTTCGTGAAATTTTTTAATTGACTCATTGTTTATTTCCTCCTTCTTTTTCATAAACATCGTACGCAGTTTGAACAGCGTCGCAAAACGCACGTGAACTAATGGTGGCAGCCGTAATGGCGTCCACATTTCCGCCATCTTTTTTAACTTTAAGCTTAAAAGTTGCCGGGTTTTTTCCCATAAATTGCAACGGAAAATCAGATTTCGATTTATCCATTTTGTCGCCCAACCCAGGGGTTTCTTTGTGCATCAACACTGCAGTATTGTCGATAGTACCGTCATTTAAAAAACCTACCATAAGCTCAATTCTACCGCTAAAACCTTTCATGGTATACGTTTGTATGGCAGTACCAACTACCTGTCCGTTTTTTGATCCACGATACAAGATAAGTGAATCACCTCCGTCACCAATCGGCACTTTTTGGGTGTTTAGCTCGTCAAACTCCGGGATAACCGCCTTAATGGCAGCCTCAAGCTTAGCTTTCTTAGCCAAAGCAATGGGCTCTTTTGTCAGGGAGTAAACGCCACCTAGGGCAAAGGCGGCAACAGCAGCTACAATAAATAATGTAACCACCATATTTATAAAATTCGATTCTCTTTTTGATGCCATTTTCTTCTTTTTTTCAGTTATTAAGCTTTAACCTGCATTCCTGATTTTGCACCAAAGCGACGTGGTTTAAAACCTCGATTGATAAGCGGCACTACCGCATTCATTATCAAAATTGCAAAAGAAACACCTTCAGGATAAGCTCCCCACATTCTAATTAAAATGGTAAGTAGTCCAACACCGAAGCCAAAAACCAACTGACCGGATTTGGTCATAGGAGAAGTTACCATGTCGGTTGCCATATAAATAGCGCCCAACATTAAACCTCCAGTGAGCATATGAAACATGGGATCGGCATAGTGCTCTGGGTCGAACCCCCAAAAAATACCAGAGAAAACTGCTACTGTTACCAGAATAGAGACAGGAATATGCCAGGTAATAATTTTCCGCCATAACATATAAACTCCGCCTAGAATTAAAGCAAGTGCAGAGACTTCGCCCAAGGATCCACCCATGTTGCCAATCATGTCCTGGGTATAAGTTGGAAGTTCAGCTGAAAGCTGCGACATGGTCTGACCATTGCCAAGTCCCTCTTTAACAATACCTAACGGGGTAGGGCCTGTAATTACATCCACTAAACCGTCGGTAATTGGGGTTGGTTTGGGCCATGATGTCATTTGCACCGGAAAACTTACCAATAAAAAGACCCTAGCTACAAGTGCGGGATTAAAAACATTCTTTCCTAAACCGCCAAAAGACATTTTAGCCATACCAATGGCTACCAGCGCACCAATAATAACCATCCATCCAGGCAGATTAGACGGCACATTAAGTGCAACCAGAATACCTGTAACCAGTGCACTGCCATCGTTGATTGTAAGTGGGCCTTTGATAAGATATTTTTGAATAACCCATTCAAAAAACAAACTGGCCACAACAGCCAACAGCAGCACCCGAACAGCATCAAGGCCAAAATAGTAAACGCCAACCAAAACAGCTGGTATCATGGCGATTACCACACCATACATCACTTTCTTGGTTGAATCATCTCCATGAACGTGAGGAGATCCTGATATTTTGAATTTATTCATCTTGCTTACTTTTTATTTCTATTCCTGATGGACTGACCAACTTTTAACTTTCCTAAACGCAGGTAATCGAGTAAAGGAATACTTGCCGGACAGGTATATTGGCACGATCCGCATTCAATACAATCCATGATCATCTCATTTTCTGCCATTTCAAATTTACCAAGTTTGGCGGCTTTCGAGAGCAAAAATGGCTCAAGCCCCATCGGACACACATAGGTACATTTAGAACACCTGATGCAAGGAGAGCCTTGTTTTCTGCCAGACTCCTCTTTCTCCATAATAAGCACACCTGATGTTCCTTTCACAACTGGTGAATCGAGTGAAGTGAGGGCTTTACCCATCATCGGGCCTCCGCTAATTACCTTTCCGGTATTTTCAGGAAGTCCTTCAGCGGCATCAATTAATTGCTGAATTGGTGTGCCGACGCGAACCATGAAATTGGAGGGTTTTTTTACCCCTTTGCCCGTAACCGTTACAACCCGCTCAATAAGTGGTTTATTTTTTTGAACAGCCTCATAAACAGCCAATGCTGTTCCCACATTTTGAACTACGCAACCCACTTCGATCGGCAGTTTTCCTGAGGGTACCTCACGATTCACAACAGCCTTAATCAACTGTTTTTCACCACCCTGAGGATATTGAACTTTTAAAGGAACTACTTGAATGCCTGGGTAAGTGCGTGCCAGTTCAGTAAGGTGACCGATGGCATCCTTTTTATTGTTTTCAATTCCAATAAACGCTTTGTCAACCTTTAAAGCCTTCATCAATATCTGAATTCCGACCATAATTTCCTGACCCCTTTCGAGCATAACACGATGGTCGGAAGTTAGGTAGGGTTCGCATTCAACGCCATTTATGATGAGAAACTCTGCCGTTTTTCCTGGGGGAGGCATAAGCTTGACAGAAGTTGGAAATGTAGCACCGCCCAGCCCAACAATACCGGCAGCTTTTACCTTGTTGACAATTTCCTCAGGCGATAATTCAATTTTTGTAATCAGGTCATCAGTTCTGTCGATTCCCTCTTCCCATTCATCACCATCAACATTGATAAAGACACATGGTCTTTTATACCCAGAACTGTCGATAGCAGTATCAATCTTTAGTACCGTTCCCGAAACGGGAGAGTGAATATTGGCAGAAATAAACCCGCCCGCTTCAGCAAGCAGTTGACCTACTTTTACTTTATCACCTTTTTTTACAATAGGTTTCGAGGGTGCTCCCAGATTTTGACCCAGGGGAACAATAACCTGTTTTGGGACAGGCAATACCTCAATAACAGCATGTGAAGACATTTTATTTTCTTCAGGATGCACACCGCCCAAGGCAAATGTTTTAAGTATTCCCATAATATCGGATTTATTCTTTAGTTTCTTTAATTTCTTCCTTTGGCGCTTTGGGCACTTCTTTGTTCACCGTCTCGCTCTCAGATTTTTCTGTCACTTCTTCAGTTTCTGGCTTTTTAACCGAAGTTACGGGATCTGGCTTACGCGCCACAACTTTGTCAGGGGGTGTTTCCGTTTTTGGTTTGCGCGGCTTAAAGTTGATTTCGTGAATAGCATTGGTTGGGCACACTTCAACACATTTACGGCACAATGTACATTTCTGAAAATCAATGTAAGCCAGAAAACTTGTTATGGTGATGGCATCAAAAGCACAAGCTTTTACACATAAACTACAACCAATACAAGCTACCTCACAGTTCTTTTTGGCTGGAGCTCCCTTTTCCATATTTACACAAGAAACAAATATTCTTTTGCCTTTAGGCCCTTTCTTACGCAACTCGATAATATCTCTAGGGCAAGCGATTACACAGGCATTACAGGCTGTACACTTATCATTTACCTCGGGCAAACCCGTTTCAATGTTCATGTGAATGGCATCGAAATCACATGCGGCCACACAATCGCCTAACCCAAGGCAACCATACTGACAACCACCTTCACCTCCATAAAGCGCATGAGCAAAGGCACACGAAGTGGCACCTTCATACTGTACTTTTGCAGGCGTGTGCGCAAATGATCCGTTGCAACGCACCACGGCAATCATTGGATCGGCAGCATCAACCGCCAAACCGAGAATATTGCCCACAGTTTGCATCACTTCATTGCCTCCAACGGGGCAATTTAATCCTTCAAGGCTTTTATTTTCTTTGGCCGACTTAACAGTAGCCTCAGCAAAGGCTCTACAGCCGGGAAATCCACATCCGCCGCAGTTTGCTGAAGGCAACGCCTCCTCAACTTCATCGATTTTTGGATCTTCGAAAACCTTGAACTTACTGGCGATAAAGTAAAGTATTACAGCAGCAATTAACCCTAAACCTCCCAGAGCCAAAACGGCAATAACAATGATATTGTCCACTATTTTTGGTTTTAATGTATGACTAGTTGTTGTCGCTGATTGCAGCGATGCACAAAAGTAGTACTTTTAAGAATTGATCAGATTCACTAGAGAATGACCGGCTACACGCATATAGTCCTGATTAGCTGACTATTAATTGCGTAAAAATTGAAGTAAGAGCTTGTTCAGATAACGAATCTTACTGAATTACAGCACCTTAAGAATATTGATTAGAAAGCCTCTAAATTAAAGGCTCACAGTAATTTAGAAAGGTTTAAAAAACATGTTTTTAAAACCCATTATTGGGCACGAAGTGAGTATTGAAAACGGGTGTCAAGCCAGTTTCTTATAAGGTAAAGAACTGTATAATAAGGAACTAGCAATGCCAATGCAATAAGTCCTGACAACCCTTGATCGAAACCTAGTGATATAAACAATATCAAACTTAACAGAAGTACCAGAAATGGAAAAACGTAACCCAACAAAACAGCCCATGTTCCCAGCGATTGTTTCATCTCGATAGTTACCTGCTGGCCAACAGAATACTGTGAAGTATCTTCCATTTTTACCCAAACCTGTTTTTCCTCAATATCACTTACGGAACAAGCGCCTTTCAACTGACACGAAGCACATCCGGCAACAGACATAATAGCAATCTCAACTCTTTTGTTTTCAACAGCCTTAACAAAACCGGGATGGGTAACAATTTGTTCTTTCAACTTAAATCTCTTTTTATGAGCAGCAAATTTACAAACAAATCATCAAATGCCATAAGTAACCTTAGCTAATCTATGGAGTAGAAACAGAAACGGGGAGTATTTTGCCATTGAAATATTTATGACCAGAAGTAGCAAAGTCAGCGATAAAAGTGGCCATTTCAAGGGCTGACAATGGGGCTTTGTAGCCAGGAAATGCCTGATGCAACATTTCGGTTTGGGCGGCGCCTAAAGCCAATGCGTTTACTGAAATCTGCTTTTCACCCAATTCCAAAGCCAGGCATTCGCTTAACACGGCAAGTGCAGCTTTTGAAGCACTGTAAAGCGACAATCCGTTAAATTTCGCACTTCCCTGATACCCCCCCATGCTAGAAATATTAACGATATGTGCATTTTTACTAAAATAGGGTAACAAGTCGCGAACCAACTTAAAGGAAGCTTTAACATTGATGTTAAACATGGAATCAAAGTCTTCATCGGTCATTTCAGCAAAAGGCTTGTTTATCAGCAGGCCTGCATTGTTTATTAAAACATCAACAGTAGGGATAAACTGAAGTACTTCAGGGATCAGCAGGTTAGAAATATTGTTTGAGCTGAGATCGAATGAAATAGGATAAAATTTTCCACCTTTTTCATAATCATTTATTTCGGAAGCCAACCGATTCAGTTTTTCGCTGGAACGTGCTATTCCGACAACGGAATTATCAGAGTTCAAACACAAGATTCGAACCAACTGATTTCCAATACCGTTACTAGCGCCTGTTACTAAAATATTCATACTACTACTCTGTTTCGTTTAATTGCTCGTTAAATTTATCGGTATCGGTAGCCGAAATAGTTAAAATTCCATCCTCATCCACAGTTATCGCGATAGAATAATGGGGGAGATTAGCAGATCCAATTTCAAAATTCATGTAGGCCATACCTTTTAAAGTAGCAATGTCATATTCGCGGGCAAGTTTTTGGGCATCCTCAAAATCTTTACTCATCGGAATTGAAGCTTGAGCAGCAATTAACTGCGCTTGTTTCATCGCTTGGTCGTAAGTGCCACGATAAACCAATATTACGGAATTATAGCCTTCATTGGGATTGGTTTCAGAGGTTGCTTGAGAAAAAGTCATATCCAGTTTCATACCATGGGGTTCAGTCAAACCTAACCTTAGTGCCCAGCCGGGTAATCCTGTTACGGGTTTCAGATTAGAGTTTTGAGCAATTCTTCTGCCAAAATCACTTCTGATTTTATCCTTTTCTGTCTTGGCTTCTATGTCTTCCATTTTCCCAAGTTCTTGCTGTTCATCTATCTGATTAAGTTCATTTTGCATCTGATCAATTAGCACAATGGCACTATCGACTTTATTAATCGAATTATTAAACGATTGCAGGTTTTGATTGAACGACCGATCACCGGCATCCTCGCTAAAGTCGCACGAGCTTAACAGAAAACCTAGCGACAAAAAAAGAATCCAAATGTATTTTGTTGATTTCATTTTAATTATATTTACCAAAAACAGAATTCAAAAGTAACAAATAACCCAGGCAAAAGGTTACCCTTTCATTTTAAAGAGATGAAAAATCCATGAAAAAAAATCATGTACCTTTGATGCTTAAACCTTTTGGCATGATGAAAACATCCATCTTATTGACCTACACTATTATATGGCTAGCAACTTCAGTTAATATTTTAGGACAAAACCGGGTAAATCTGGCCGATCAATTCGCGAAAGGGCTTAAAACAGCAAACTCAGAGGCTCTGGCTAGTTATTTTGGACCGTTTGTATTGCTAAATATCAACGATACGCAAAACGTTGAAAGCCAAGGTCAGGCAAAGTTAAAACTGACCAATTTTTTCAAGCAAAATCCTGTTTTACAGGTCACACTGGCCAAATCAGAAATAAAAGATGATCAGGAGTATTACATTTTCTATTACCAAACCAAATCAGTAAAGTGGAGAGTATATATACTGCTTTCGCTCCAAGAACAAGAAAAAAAGATTTATCAGATGGACATAGTTAAAACCAATGACTTATGACAGACACGGAACAAAATCAAGTACTTAGCATAATCCGTTTCGCACTCAACGAGGACCTTGGAGATGGAGACCACACCTCGCTGGCTACAATTCCAGAGGCTGCTCAGGGAGAAGCAATTATGCTCGCCAAAGAAAATGGAATACTAGCGGGCGCAGAAGTAGCTACTTTGGCGTTCAAAACAGTTGACCCTGAATTGCAGGTTACTATAGAAATGAAAGAAGGCAGCTCCATTAAAAAAGGTGATGTCATTCTCCGAGTTCAAGGAAAATCACAATCTATCCTATCGGCTGAACGCACTGCGCTCAACTTTATTCAGCGCATGAGTGGCATTGCTACATTTACCAACAATACCGTCCAAAAGCTTAACGGGCTGAACACAAAACTACTCGATACCCGAAAAACGACTCCTGGCAACAGAATAATCGAAAAAATGGCTGTAAAAACAGGAGGAGGTTGCAACCACAGGTTTGGGCTTTACGACATGATTATGA
>CAYWNI010000025.1:0-14802 GCA_964459525.1 uncultured Lentimicrobiaceae bacterium
CAATGTCAATAGAACTATTTCACAATGCATTGTTTTCCCGATAGGGAATTAACAGCAAGGTTAATGTCCTACGGACAATCTTTTGTCGTGTTTTGTTTTTCTATGGACATGAAAGCCCTACGGGCTATTGGAAAAATAATATTCGCTTGTGCTTCAGGTTTTTTTGTTATCGAATTGATCGAATTAATCGAAAGGGCCTCGGGGAAAGTTGTCCACTCCTGTCTAGTGGCAGGGAGTTAAACGAATTGAGGAGTTAGGGAAATAGGCGTGGGGTACAAATTCGTGTTAGTGAATGGGGGTACGATTTAGCACATGATCATTTTCTAAAAGCCGACTCCATCAGGGACTGCTCAGAGAGGGGTATTTTTAGGTTACTGGCTCTTTTTTTCCAATGCGATACCGTGCTTTTTGTTTGTTTGATGAAATTGGCGGCTTCCTGCTTTTCACATCGAAAATAATCGGTCACTGACATGCAGAGATCAAAATCGAGGCTGTTGTCGTCTTCGGAAATATTTAAACTTAGCCCATTACCTTTTTCATTTGGGTTTATATCAAAGGCTGGAGAGAGCTTCCATCCGGTTTTATTGAGCAAGAAGCCGTGGTTGCGCAGGTGATCATCGGTATTTGAAGTGGCCACAGAAAATACAATTCTTTTCCAGAGCTCTCTAATGTCGGCAGTGGGGTTGCTTCCATACCGTTCAAGAAGTTCGATCAGCTCAAGGTAGCTGCCCCCGTCCTTGTGGTTGTGACCATCTTTGTATCCCAGCAGCGACATGGCAGAGGCAAAATGAATACGATGTTGGGCTATCCTATCGAACCTTTTTGTTAAGTAGGTATGTTGTTTTTGAGCGTATTTCTTAGCCATCCCGACGGCCACGGTCAAACCTAAATCATTGGCCATTTGATTGACCAGCAGTTCCCATGCTCCGCTATCAATGCTGTCGTTCTTGCTTGGGAATTTGGCAATCCAGAGCTGACCCTCCGTATCCATCACGCTGGCTTTGGGTCGTGCACCACCGAGGGAGGAGCCGGGTGCCATGAGCATGGTCAGCCATTTTTGTGCTTCTTTATCTTGGAGAAAATCATCATTTTCCAATTTTAGGCTGGCCTGTTCCAGTTCCCGGATACTGGTCAAAGGGGGTATTTTGGTTTCTTTCTGTCCCGACAAAAAATCTCCTTCCTCAGCCAGCTTAAATCGCAAAGCTCCCATTCGCGTTTCATCATTAACACCCAGCAGGAAATCGGATTCCATCAATCTTTTTTTAGGTTGAAGTGCCTTGCGTGAGAGGAGAGCCTCTCTTCTTTCCATGAGCATTCTTCCCCACCTGTCTGGCGATGAGTCGAGAAACAAGCCAAAATTTGGTTTGTTATCTGTGAGGTATTGAGGGCCGGTAAATAACCTGAGGTCGGGATCTATTTCCTGGGCGAAACCGCTTTGCAACCATAGCTTGTCATATTCAAAGGAGAATACTTCATGCCCTTTTATCTGTTCAGATTTCAGTAATCCCATTTTCATGATTTGGGGTAGCCCCATCCAATCGGCGTAAACGACAATCTCTTTCATTTTACTTGGTTTTTGATACTCTTTTTTTGATTATCAGGTTAGCATCCTGGAGTTTTCTACCCAGTGTATCTTCTTCCGCAATGGTTTTTAATTCATCGCCCATGCCAAGTACCGAAAGTACCTGAAGAAAAATTCCAATACTGATGTGCTCGCTTCCTTTTTCGACGTGCCAGAGGGTAGTCCTGCCGATGTTTGCTCTTTCAGCAACTTGCTCCATGGTTAGTTTGCGACGTAATCTGGCTAACTTAATATTTTCGCCCAGCAGTTCAAGAATACGTTTTTCTTTGGGCATGAGGATTCCTTTTTTTGGCTTCATGGTATTTGTATATGCGAACAAATATACGGAAAATGTTTTTATATAGGAATGTTAGAAGGTATTTAGTCTGAGATTTTTAGAAATTAGATAACTTGAGCGGTTTACCTCCATGGCGTGGTCGGTAATGAAAAATGTAGCACAAATACGACTTACCCACGATCCCCGTTGCCCGAATGTTCAACTTGTTCAACCTGTCCGTCCCTGAAATAGGTTGATCATAAAAAGTCAATTTATATGAAACCAGATCTTGTTAGAATTCGAAAAATCAGAAAATTTTCCGAGGAGTTAAAACGCACTATTGTAAAAGAATTTGGAAAGAGTTCTTATTCTATTTTGCAATTAAGTACCTAGCACAAAGTTCACTTCCAGACTATTTTAAACTGGGATTACAAGTATTTAGCCAATAATGATTGGTCAATACGCGTCGCAGAAATGAAAGATAGCAGCAGTCAAAAATAAAAGGAATTTAAGTAAAAAATAAGACGGCGTAGTTGCACTTGTCTGCATGTGGCATGAAACTCCTGAGGATAAGTCAACACCAGCAAAACCTATTTTTGTACACCTTGGGAACGAACCTGTACATGAAACACGTGTATTTGGGTTTATGGTACAAAAACCAGACTTTGGAATACGATCAGTTCAGTAGCTTTAACGTGATGGTAGGGTTAAACATCCCCTTTAGCGAGGTCTACCGCATGAAAGTGATGTACAGCTACGAGATGAACGTGAACGCCCGCCAGAACTTCACCGGTCCCAGCCACGAGATCAGCCTGATCTTTGAGTTCGACGACATAGGCTTGATAAACAAAGACAAAAACTCGTTTATGGGCAACAAGCCTCGCAGCTATAGCCCGATAGAGTGCTCGCCGTTTTAAAGGAAAATGGAATTATAAAAAAGCCGCTAACGAAAAAGCGGCTTTTTTTGTGGATATACTGGATTCGAACCAGCCAGTCAAGGAACAGCGCTTTTTTTCGTCCACGCTTTTCTGTCCACGAATTACACAAATGGGCACCCCGTACAGTCGTACCTCCTTACGGGGCAGGCGAATTGTTGATTTCCACGAATTCACTGAAGCAGGCGTTTCAAGCTTTTTGCCCGTAGGGCATCAATGTCAATAGAACTATTTCACAATGCATTGTTTTCCCGATAGGGAATTAACAGAAAGGTTAATGTCCTACGGACAATCTCTTGCTGTGGTTTATTTTTCTATGGATATTAAAGCCCTACGCGCTATTGGGAAAATAAAACGGTGGGTGGTTGTCCTTATTACTTTTGGGAATCACGACCTTAAGATAGGCTGGTGATAATAGCCTATTTATCCTTTATATTTTGCAAAACAATCAATGACCTTAGGTCAACGATTCACGAAAAACTTTTAACGAACAACGATTCTGAGAACCATTATAAAAAAAGCCGCTAACGAAGAAGCGGCTTTTTTTGTGGGATATACTGGATTCGAACCAGTGACCCCCGCCCTGTCAAGGCGATGCTCTAAACCAACTGAGCTAATATCCCATGGGAGGGCAAAAATAATAAAAAAGTTGAAATACGATCTCTCACTTTTCAATGAAAGTATAAAAGGATATTCCGTTTTATGTTGGTCTAACATATGTTTTTCCTTATTCGGCTAAGGCTTTCTGGCGTTATCCCCAAGTATGATGCGAGATATTTTTGGGGGATTTGTTGTATAAGTTCTTTGTTTGTCTTCAGTAAATCACAGTAATAGTCTTCAGCTGTACGGCTGTGCATCTGCAATTCTTTCATTTCTCGTTGTATATAAATATACTCGATCATTTTTCTCCCAACCCTTTCTGCATTTTTCGATTCATCATAAAGGCTTTGCATATTCTGGTATGTCATCCTAAACACTTTAATTTCGGTTAGTGTCTCCACACTAATTAGCGAAGGTGTTTGACTGATGAACGAAACATAGGAATTAAAAGCGGATATTGGAAAGTTAAATCTGAGCGTATATTCGATGTCATTTTTATATTGAAAAATGCGTGTTATCCCCTCTACCATGAAATAAATATAAGCTTCAATATCACCAGTGTGGAGCAGTATTTCGTTTTTTTGATATTCCTTATAAACCAGACGCTTTTCGAAAAGACGCCAATCCGTATCTGTGATAGGCGTTATTTTGTTGATGAAACCGCGAATTTGATCCAGGTATAGTTTTTTCATTCTTCGCTTACGCAAGTATTTGATAGGATCAAATATATCAAAAAATCTTGTAAACATGATATTACCTAAAAAAGGATGCTTTTTTACAAAGAACAAAATGTCCAATAACTAACTTGAAAATTAATTTTTAAGAAGTAACTATTTAGAGTCTGACTATAAAGTCGAGAGTTTGAACTATAAAGTTCGAATTCAAGGCGTGAGATAAATCCAAGCCGCAGAATACTAGTGTATTTGAGGATTTGGATTTTGAACAACAACGCAGAAGTCGGACTTTATAGACGAACTCTATTTACTTATTATGATTTTACCCCGAACGATATTGGTGCTAGATGTTAATTCGAAGATATAATTACCCGATTTTACTTTACTCAATTCAATAGAATAATCAATACTCCCGGGTTTCATCTTTTCCTGTAAAACCACATTTCCATTTAAATCGAAAAGACTAAAAGTTCCATTACCTTCGATTGGTTTTGAGAATCTAATATTAACCGAACTTTTACAAGGATTTGGATACAATGTATAAGCCGATTTTTCCTGAAAATAATCTATATCCAGCAATGTGCTTATTGCATATTGCATCTGGACATCAATTCCTTGTTGCCACTGCTTTTTAATATTTTCAACATTGTTGGGTACAATAATATCAGGCATTACGCCACCAACAAGTGTGGAATCGGAGTCGAGTTGAATAATATGATTCTCATTGAGCGACATCCCTTGTGGAAATATGATTTGGAGGTCACCTGGCATTATAATCGGGTCATAATCGACCATTCCAAACGCACCATTGGTACCCCAGTGTGAAATAATCTTTGCGTTATCCAATCGTTGAAACATCATAGCAAATCCTTCCCCGGTACTGATACAATTTGGATCCACAATTACAGCAATCTCCCCATTAAAAACAGGTGTTAAAGGCTCTGTTTCTAACTCATAAAGAACTTCATAATTATAATCATACGAAGCCGTTATATATTCATAAAATGATGGTTGGTCATAAAATAAGCCCATGGTGACCGCTGCCTGCAGATCGTTGCCTCCCAAATTAAACCTGAGATCTACAATCAGTTTATCTATATTGTGATCGTTAAAATAGGCAATAGCTTCTTTTACTTTGATAAAATCAGGGTATTGTATAATTTCTTCGGGAGTTTCATCTTCTGCCATTTCAGCCCCAATAAAAAGGTAACCCATATTGTTTTCAAGAATTTTATATTGGACCAAGGAATCAAAATCCAAAGGCTTTCCTGTATTATATAACCCAATTAAATATAATTCCAATTCGTCGTCAAAAGCAAGAAGTGAAATGGTGCTTTCTTCCTTTGAAATGTTATTTTGATATGAAATTGTCGAGGTGGCTCCAATAGAATCTCTGCTAAGCATCAAATACTTACTAAATTTCCTGCCTTCAGCAGTCGAATAATTCCTAGGGTAATTAAACAGTTCAAGATTTCCTATCGAGTCGATATGAATGTCGTTCCATTTCAGAATTTTATCGCCGGTTCGCAAACCTGCCTCCCAAGCAGGGCTTTCTTGGGGTATGTATGAAACAACTACCGATCCATCATCCAACGGAATCATGTTAAAACCATAGCTACCATTCATATAACGGTTTCTGAATTTGGTGAGATTACCTGAAATGGAGATGTGTCCATCGGGTACATCATATAGATATTCCACTAGCTCTTTCATAAACAAAACAGTGTCATGAGCATTTTGAGCGTCCATGATTAGTGGCCTTGTTTTTAAGTTTTTTGAATCCCAGTCAATGGTTTTCCATTGGGTAAAAGGATATCTCAACTCAAGTGTGGCATGCATTGAATCGTATGCATCAATCCATGATAAAGAGCTGAAATCAAATTGTGATCTGCTTTCAGGTGGCAGATTGTTTTTAACCTGTCCGAAAAGTTGTGCTGAAATTACAAGAAATAGAATGAGTATTAATTTTTTCATAGCTTAAGTTCAAGAATAAATTGAAAAGGCATACGCTGAAAGCTGATTTCTAGAAATCAGGATTTTTTTGATAATAAGTTATTGATTGTTATTTATTTTAATTTAAAGTTGAAAGTGGTTTCCCGGGATATCCCATCGCTTCTCTAACGGCATAGGCCACATCGGTAATGGCGAAATAGGTTTCCATAAAATCGATCTCATCAATGGCACTGATATAGGTAACTAATGAAATATCAAGTTCCGGATCGTACATTATCAAACTCATATTTCCAACACGTGCCCCATTGTGACCATAGCCCAGGTTTTCTGAATAGAAACATCCCAGGCCATAGGTTGGACTTGCTGTGGAGACATCGTGTTTCATCATTTCTACCGAGGCCGAAGAAAGCACATTCTCTCCTTTCATAAGGCTGCGAATGTAGGTGTTCAAATTTTTCATGGTCGTATAGCCATTTCCTTCAGCTACCTGTGCGCTCATATTAAAACTACAGATTTCATTTGTTTCAGTTGCCGATATCAGTTCATGTCCACAGGAATGGGGAGAGGGCAAATCCTGATCAGAAGCAAGGTAGGGGAAATAAATGTCAAGTGGAACCGGACTAGAACCACCCACAATGTAATCGTATAGGTAATTGGTTAGATGTTTGTTGGCACCTGCATGGAATGTATAAATTCTGCCCACAATTTCCCCGGCAATGGCATATCCGGTATTGCTGTAGTGCTGACCTGTTCCTGGTTCAAAATAGGAAAGCTGGTTAATCGTAACCTGATTGACCATTTCCTCCGCAGTAAACTGGTGGTCAGGTTCTAAATATTGGATTACGGCGGTGTAGGAATAGGGTGCATATCCTGGAACTGAATCGTTGTCAACATCATAGACACCGGCACTGTGATTGAGCAACATTTTGATGGTGATTTGGTCTTTGTTTGGGATGTCCCAGCTGTCCGTTGCGGGAACATACGGGATGTCACTTCCGGGAATGAGATCGGTAATTTTGTCATCAAGGTTCACCCACCCGTCTTCCTGCATATTTAATATGGAAGCAGAAGTAAAGTTTTTGGTGTTGCTGGCGAACCTGAAATAGGTGTCTTCTGTAATGGGCTGATAGCCCTCTCCAGCAGAGCTCGAGAACCAGGAACCGTCGGGTGTTTGAATAAAAATATTTAATGTGGGAATGGGTTTCCCGATTTTCGCCTCTACTGCTTGCCTGGTAGTGGTTACCGCGTTATCTATATTCGTTTGGATGGCTGGATCAGGACCATCATCTTTTTTCTTGCACGAAAATGCAATGGATAAAGTGATGACAATCAAAAAGGTGGTTTTAAATAAAGATTTCATTGTTCTATTTTTTTTAGTGGATTAAAAACCAATCATTTGAAATTTCTTCTCGCAAGGATTGTTATAGGAGGTTCGCCAGGTTTCAGCATTGACATCGAATAGCGTACTTCCCAATGTTTGTCCTGTGATCCCGTTGCTTACTCCATGAGCACAGGGTGAATCAGGTGAGTTTTCATGGCTCGAAAGGAATTCTGTTAACACATTGCCATCAGCGGGTGCAGATTTGCCGACATACTCATTAACCTGTGATGTGAGCACGTTGTATCTGGATAATGAGTTGGGGTCATCATTTGACAAGCTATCCATCCCGGGTTGAAAGAAATGATTGGTGTGTACATACCAGCCATCTACTTCCTGAATATAAAATTTGGAAGGTGCAACTTCAATTCCGACTATTTTTTGGTCATTAAATGAAGCGATATTCACATGATAACAGTAGGCTCTATCCTCAATTGTTGCTTTTGTGATGGCCTCATTGAGATTTGAAGCTTCCATCAAAGATCGCTGTATAAACGAATTGGGAATTCCACCAATATGAATTTGTTTTCCTGAAATGTAGTTTCCACTGTAAAAAATTCCCTGATCATTCATTGAAGGTGCAACACCCAATACCATTCCCGGATAGCAAAAACTGATAAAAGAAGGTTTTCCAACTGGATGGGCTTTCACAATAAACATAATATCATTGAATATTGGTGAGCCATCTTCATTGTGGGCAAGGAAAAACTGACCATTTTGAAAATAACTCACAGAAGAGCATCCCGTTAGGTTTTTTACTTGCGAATTCTGCAGCAGGGCGGCATATTCCGAAAAAGTGCTGTAGATCATGAATTTTTTAAAAGGCAATCCGGATCCCTCGGCCATGCCCTGAAGTTCTTCAATATACTGGGGATAGGTGCTTTGCACTTTATCAAGAAATGAATAATAATACTTATTGGTGTCCTGAGCAATAAACGACTCTATATAGAGATACATTTCTACACTGCGATCAAAGGCTTCCGTAATTTCAAATTGAAACGTTTCGCCTACGGCTTTACCTATTTCGTAATGGCTGCCAGAGACCTTCAATACAGGGAAATAGTTTACTGGGGTTGGTGTGGTTTCATTTTTGCAACTCGTGAGTAAAGTTAATATTAGGCTGGCCAATAGCATATAAGGATGTGTGTGTTTCATGAATGGAGTTCTAAGGGTAAGATCTTCAAATATAGGCGTATATGGTGTTATACAACTTATCATATGTTAAGAAGAGCGTATTTTATAACACGTTAGTGCAAAATTTGTCTGTGAGTAAAGCCTCATGCGAAAAGTGGTGTGCAGCTTCTTGGCCTCCAACCAATTTTATATCTTTGGCTTTTTAATTTTGTATAACAATTGTAGCACGCACAAAAAATTTAATAATGAAAAGAATTTCTATGCTTTTGGTCGGTACGTTTATAACGCTGGCCATTTTTGCCCAAAGCTCTGACACCCTTAAAACCATTTCACTGGACCAAATTTGGAAAACCTATTCCTTTTATCCCAGAGGAGTTTATGGTATTAATTCGTTGAAAAACGGAAAAGAATTTACACGTATTACCAAAGGTTCTGTAGTGGTTTACGATTATAAATCGGGTGATTCCATCACTACATTAGTGAATGCTTCGGATTTAATTCCCAAAGGCGATACGCTTCCATTGCGTTTGTCAGGATTTACTATGAGTGAGGATGAATCTTTGTTTTTGATTCCAACCGAAGAAGAAGCCATCTACCGACATTCTTCAAAAGCTGAGTTTTTTGTGTTTGATACCAAAAGTAAAAAGCTTGAAAAACTTTCTAAAGGTGGAAAGCAACGCCTGGCTGATTTTTCTCCGCAAGGTGATCAAATTGCTTTTGTACGCGAAAACAACTTGTTTGTAAAGAACATAGCTTCGGGAACCGAAAAGCAAATTACCACCGATGGAAGTCACAATGCCATCATCAATGGTACTTGCGATTGGGTGTATGAAGAGGAGTTCGGGTTTACCAAAGCTTTTTTCTGGTCTCCTGATGGAAAATATATTGCTTACTACCGTTTCGACGAAAGTCGGGTGAAGGAATACACCTTAACCTATTATGGTGAATTATATCCTGATCAGGAAACCTACAAGTATCCAAAAGCTGGTGAAGATAATTCGTTGGTAGATATTTATATTTATGATCTGGCTGCTGGCAAAGCTGTAAAAGTGGATGTGGGTGAAGAAACTGATCAATACATTCCCCGCATTAAATGGACTTCCGATGCAACAAAATTGGCTGTTCAAAGGGTGAACCGTTTACAAAATCACCTGGATATACTGATTGCTGATGCTTCAACAGGTTCTTCGTCTGTGATTTACACCGAAGACAATCTGTACTACATCGATATTACTGACAACCTGACCTTTACTCCTGATGGCAAGTATTTCATTATGTCATCTGAAAAGAGTGGTTACAATCACCTATATTATTATGGTATAGATGGAAAACTGATCAGACAACTCACTAGCGGAAATTGGGATGTAACCAGCATGTATGGCTACGATGCTGATGAGAAGAAAATTTATTTTCAGTCGGCTGAGCGTTCTCCTATGGATCGCGATGTGTATGAGGTAAATCTGAAGGGAAAGAAAAAGTTAATAAGTACGCAAATCGGCACCAACAGTGCCAATTTCAGTAGTAATTTTGATTATTTCATCAATACCTGGTCGGATGCCAACACTCCTTCGGTGTATACTGTTAATCAGGCTGATGGAAAACATGTGCGTGTTTTGGAAGACAATAAAGCGCTGGTGACTAAGCTGAAAGAGTATGAAATTAGTCCTGTGGAGTTTTTTACCTTTACAACACCTGACATTACCTTGCCTTCGGGCGAACAGGTTGAATTGAATGCGTGGAGAATATTACCAGCCAATTTCAATCCCGAGAAGAAATATCCTGTGCTACTCAGTATTTATGGTGGTCCCGGATCGCAAGAAGTAACCAACAGTTGGGGAGGTTTTAACCTGATGTGGTTCCAGATGTTGGCCGAAAATGGCATAATGGTGATTTCGGTGGATAACCGCGGAACGGGTGCGCGAGGCGAAGTGTTTAAAAAGATGACCTACAAAGAATTGGGTAAATATGAAACCTTGGATTACATCGAAACTGCCAAGTATATGTCCACTCTACCATACGTAGATAAGGACAGGATTGGTATTTTTGGGTGGAGTTATGGCGGTTTTATGGCCAGCAATGCCTTGTTTCAGGGAGCCGATTATTTCAGTACAGCCATCGCGGTAGCTCCCGTGACCAATTGGCGTTATTACGACAACATCTATACCGAGCGCTTTATGCAAAAGCCTCAAGATAACCCCACAGGATACGATAATAATTCTCCCATCAACCATGTGGAAAAACTCAAAGGACATTATTTGCTGGTTCATGGTGGAGCCGACGACAACGTTCATCCTCAAAATACCATGGATTTGGTGAGCGCTCTGGTAGCTGCCGATAAGCAATTCGATTTGATGTTGTATCCCAATAAAAATCATGGAATTTATGGTGGTAATACCCGTTACCATTTGTTTAAAAAGATGACAGATTTCCTTTATAAGAATCTCAAAGGAGAGGAGTAGTAATTTTCTAAAAAATATAATCATGGCAAAGCGTAGAACTTCCAGAGCGAAGAAAAGCAAAAAAGTTAACTCGTTCGTTGTCTTCTTGATTGTAATTGTTGTGCTTGCGTTAATTTCAGCAGGAGTGAGTTATTATTTGCTGGATAAAGATGGCATAAAAACGGAGACTGTGAATAAGGCAGAAGATGTTCTTCCTGTCAAAAAAATACCTACTGAAACAGTAAAGCCAGACGACAGAATTATCGAAAAAGATGCCGGACTGCTCAGCGGCACGTGGGTTAGCAATTATGATGGGACGCTATTAACCATCACAGGACAGTCATGTGTTTTTGAAAAACCCGCTGTCGATAGCCCTGTAAAAATTGAAGGAGTGGTATTGGTAAACAAAACGCTTGTCACTTTCATTTTCAAGGAAAAAAGCTCTTGTGGAACGCAAGAGGGGCACTACGAATATCAGCTTACAGGCGAAAGCGAGGTGTTTTTTAAGCGGATTAAAGACCCTTGTAGCATCCGAAGTGAGCAAATGAGCGCTTCATGGTTTAAGTTGTAATAACTGGTAAGATGTCTGTTGGCTCATACCGAACCACAAGAAACACATGGTGAATATTACGGGTTTGGCGTGTATTGTGCTCATTAATGGCCCTTATTCAGAAAAAAGTGGATTTCCTGAAAATAAAAAACACTAAAGGGTGTAAGTCTAAGCATCTTTTTTTATTTTTGCACCCTCAAAACGGCGGGGTAGCTCAGTTGGTTAGAGCGTCGGATTCATAACCCGGAGGTCTCGAGTTCAATTCTCGATCCCGCTACAAAAAAAGTCCTTTTTAGAAACATCTAAAAAGGACTTTGTATTTTAACGCCGTTTTGTGCTCTAAAAATCAAGCTGATCATGCCAACCTGCAAGCGTATTTCTGTCGGTAGCAGGCAAACCCATTACGATAATATACATGTCGTAGTTGGGGTATTTTACCAAAAGTGCATCGCTAATCGTTCCATCCTCCTCCAACACACCGTAGCGCATACTCTTCCCGCCGCGGTTAAACGACTCAAATTCACTGAATTCGCTATCATTTCCCTCCACGTTTTCTTCCGAAGTAGCAATAATGGATATCATTTGAGCTAACCCATTCATATAAAGAGCAATGTGCTGGCCATCGCGGTTCATAACCATCGTTCTTGTAAATCCGTCGGGGTTGAAATTACTCATGGCTTCCTGGAAATCTTCAAATGGATAGTTAACAGGCACAATATCAATCTCGGCCTCATCCTCTTCTTCTTCAAGCATTTCTTCGTAGTCGTTTTGCTGGCTGTTCATGTAGGCCTGCGCTTGCTGGGTCATGTCTTCAAATTCTATATTTTGCGGAGGCTCGAACTTACTTGCAGGAATTGTGATATTCTCATCAAATTTTTCGGCCATCTCATTGACTTCAATTCCCATGATCTTGCTTTCCATTTTTAAAGCAAGGTTTTTATAAAGCCATGATTTTGCACCCATCATCTCCACAACCACACACCTTCTGCCCAAAACCATTTCAGTCCCAATAATTTCACCACCAAGGTCGTGCAGCATTTGCTTTCCCATTTTTTCACGCTCTGCTTCAGTCATTTGACTGGCTACCTCTTCGAATGCACTACTGAACTCATTTTGCATTTTGTACCCTGTGCCTTTAAGCATATCGATATTATAAATCTCGCTACCTGATACAATTAAAATAGAATGCTCCTGCGATTCATCTTTAACGCCCAACATTTTTGTAACTGTTTTCGACTTAACTTCAGTGAAACTCTTCAAACCGTAATCGTCGAACCAAAGCGTTTTTGTGCCAGAAGTATTTCCTGTCAGTTTGTATTCGACATGTCCTGATTTAACCGTGTATCGGTTAACCTTTTGCGAAAAAGTGGATTGAATAGTAAATAAAGCCACAGTAATTAAAAGGATAATTTTGTTCATATAGTTGCGTCTTTAAGATTCAAATTTAAAATTCAGTAGCAAGGGAGATTCCAGATTTATAAATAATATGTATCAAATCACAATCAGTAATTGATGCAAAGCTAGGTAATTAACCAATGCCAAACTTAGAATCAACACTATTTATTATTTGGATATTACAGAAGTGTGGGCTTTTGATTTTTTCATCAAACCCCTCATTTTAGCATTATTAAGTTCGCGTGTGGTATTTTTGATTGTTTTCTTTATTTTTACAGAAAAAAACCATGACAAACCCAAAATGCCTTGAATGCGGTGAAGCAATTATTGGACGAATCGACAAAAAATTCTGCAACGATCAGTGTCGAAATGCCTACCACAACCGGATGAACCGTGAAGAAACTTCCTATATGCGCGGCATAAACAGCATACTTAAAAAAAACCGAAGCATACTGCAAGAACTAACCCCCGATGGCAAAGCCAAGGTTAAAAAGCAAGCCCTCGAACAGCATGGGTTTAACTTTAAGTATTTTACGCATGTTTATAGGACAAAAGAAAAACGGGTATATTATTTTTGTTACGAGCATGGCTATCTGGCTCTTCCCGACGACTATTACACCCTTGTGGTAAACAAAGACATATAAAAAAAGCCTGAAATTTCTTCCAGGCTCATATTATTGCTGTCGATACGTTACACGATCAATCTTTCCTTAAAGGGTAAAAACGTCATAAAATCGGCGTGATGTACCAAATATGCTTCGGTAGTTCTTTTTACCATATTGCCTTCGCCCGCATGGGTGGCGATAATATGACAAACTTCCGCCGGAACACCAGCCTCTTCAGCCAGACTTACTCCCGAAAAAGGATGACGCAGGTACTTGCCATACGTTCCCTGAATGGCTTTTCCATTTTCGTCGAGCACATATTCCAATAGTTTACCCACATCGGCCAAAATAGCACCTGAAACAAGCACGTCAATGTTTACCGGGAGTTCACCATGATACATGTCATTTATTTTGTCGCCAGCATCTTTCACGATATGCACTACCGAACGCTTATGGTCCATGAAAGTAACTTTCAGGTCGGGGCCACAAAGTAAGGTGAAAGGAATTCGGTTTAAGTCGGCACTGGTCAACACACTTCTTTTCAGGGCAATTTCCCAGGTTTTGGCGGTTTGCTCTCTGAGTTGTTTGTCCTGAATCCAGTCGAGCTCAGGCCAAAGTTTATGCACGTTACTATCCATGATTTGTCGTGATTAAATTTAAAGTTACAATTTAGCGATTATTGCATCAGCCATTTGGGTTGTAGAAGCCGCTCCATGTTCAACTACGTCAACTTTGCCACGCATTTTCATCATGTCGTAGGTGCGCACTTTACCCTCTTCAATAACTTCAGCAACCGCCTTGCGTATTCTGGTGGCTTTTTCTTTTTCATCAATAAAATCCAGCATCATGCAGGCCGATTCCACCATGGCAATAGGATTTACAATCGACACTGGATAGTCGGCATATTTGGGTGCAGAGCCGTGTGTAGGCTCAAAAACACCAATGCCATTGTCGTTGAACTGTGCCGAGCATGCGAATCCAAGCCCACCGATAAGTCCGGCAAAACCATCCGAAACAATGTCGCCAAACATATTTCCAGCTACAATAACACCATAGTCTTCAGGGTTTTTGGTAAGCCACATCATCTGGGCGTCGATGTTGGTGTTCCACAACTCAATTCCAGGATAGTCAGCTTTTTGTATTTGCTGCGCCATTTTAAACATCATTCCCGACGTTTCTCTGATCACGTTTGGCTTTTCGCAAACCGTAACCGACTTATAACCATAGTTTTTGGCATGTTCAAAAGCTGCCCTCAGGATGCGTTCGGTGGCTTTCTTTGTAAAAATACGGGTCGAAACCGAT
>CAYWNI010000026.1:0-2054 GCA_964459525.1 uncultured Lentimicrobiaceae bacterium
TGTTAACCAAATAGTGTGAACGAATTGGGGTATCGCCAAAACGGAGATGCGAAACAGTAATACCACCCGACTTTTTCGAGTCGTAGGCAAAATAAGCCTGACAGTATTTGTCGGTGCTGTCGCCAATAATCTTAATCGAGTTTTTATTTGCACCAACTGTTCCATCAGCTCCCAAACCGTAGAATTTAGCTGCGAAAGTACCTTTGGGCGCCAAACTGATTTCGGGCAACAAAGGAAGTGATGTATGCATAACGTCGTCAACAATACCAACAGTAAACTGGTTTTTAGGCTTTTTGGCAGCCAAATTGTCGTAAACTGAAATCATCATAGCAGGCGTGGTATCTTTGGAACTCAATCCATAGCGGCCACCAACTATCAAAGGCGCATTGTCTTTACCATAGAATAGGTCTTTTATGTCGAGATACAAAGGCTCGCCATTGGCACCAATTTCTTTGGTACGATCTAATACAGCAATACGTTTTACTGACTTAGGACAGGCTTTCATGAAATACTTTTCAGAGAAAGGACGGTAAAGATGAACCGTAATAACACCGATCTTCTCTCCATGTTCAAGTTTGTAATCCACAACCTCTTTGATCACCTCGGTAATCGAGCCCATGGCAACGATAATGTTTTCGGCATCGGGAGCACCATAATAAGTAAACGGGTGATATTCACGACCGGTAATTTTCTGCAGCTCCTGCATGTATTCCTCAACCATGTCAGGGATTCCTGTGTAGAATTTGGAAGAAGCCTCTCTAGCCTGGAAATAAATATCAGGGTTCTGAGCAGTACCGCGGGTGACAGGATGTTCTGGATTTAATGCATGATTGCGAAAACGTTTTAATGCTTCATAATCAACCAGTTTAGCTATTTCATCCTGATCCATGGCTTCCACTTTTTGCAATTCGTGTGAGGTCCTGAAACCATCAAAAAAGTGAAGGAAAGGAATCCGCGACTTAATGGCAGCAAGGTGAGCTACGCCGGCAATGTCCATAATTTCTTGGGCACTGCTGGTAGCTAACATGGCAAACCCCGACTGACGGGTGCTCATTACGTCGCTGTGATCACCAAAAATTGAAAGGGCCTGAGCGGCCAAACTACGAGCACTAACGTGGAATACTCCGGGAAGAAGCTCGCCAGAAATTTTATACATGTTAGGAATCATCAATAATAATCCCTGTGAGGCGGTAAAAGTACTGGTTAACGCACCTGCTTGAAGCGAACCGTGCACGGCACCTGAGGCGCCACCTTCTGATTGCATTTCAGAGACTTTTACAGTTTCTCCAAAAATATTCTTTTTGCCACCTGCCGACCATTGGTCAACATATTCGGCCATGTCGGAGGACGGTGTAATGGGGTAAATAGCAGCTACTTCGCTGAACATATAAGCGATGTAAGCCGCGGCATAGTTTCCTTCACAAGTAATGAATTTTTTCTTATTTTTCATTGCATAATATATTAGAAAAAACGAGTTGGTTGTCAATTTTTAATTCTGTGCGAAATTACTCAATTCGGTTGTTGTCAGCCTCACTTTTATGTCAAATAGTTAACCTAAAACGCCTATTTAAATTGAATATAGATTGCGTCTGCATACGTTATAATATGAAAAAACTGTAATTTTACACTTTCAAAAAAGACACCCTAAATTTATAAAGAAATGGATCTTTCAACAACTTACTTAGGACTAAAACTTAAAAATCCGATTATTGTTGGTGCAAGTAACCTTGTTACCGACCTTTCGATTCTGTCAAAATTAGAAAAAGCCGGCGCTGCCGCTGTAGTTTATAAATCACTTTTTGAAGAGCAGATTCATCTGGAAAACCTTGAGCTAGATCAGGGGCTAACAGACTATGACGACAGAAATGCCGAAATGGGCAACCTATTCCCTACCGACATGTACGAAGCTGGCCCGGAAGAATTTTTGATGCACTTCAAAGAAGCCAGAAAAAGTTTGAGCATCCCATTAATTGCTAGCTTGAATTGTGTTTACGATGACACCTGGTACGAGTATGCGAAAAAACTGGAAGAAGCTGGAGCGGACGCCCTAGAAC
>CAYWNI010000026.1:2064-14332 GCA_964459525.1 uncultured Lentimicrobiaceae bacterium
CAACAACCCACGCGATTTTGATATGGAAGGACGCTCCATTCTCAACGAAGAGCTTGACACCATCGAAGGCGTGAAAAAAGTGGTTAAAATTCCAGTAAGCGTTAAGCTTAGCCCCTTCTATACCAATCCTTTGTTTACTGTACACGAAATGGACAAACGTGGCGCTAATGGTTTTGTGCTGTTCAACAAGCTTTTCCAACCCGACATCAACATCGAAATGGAAGAAATGACCTTTCCTTACAACCTCAGCACCGAACATGAATCAAGATTGCCTTTACGTTATGTAGGCATGCTTTACGATCAGATAGAAGCTGACTTGTGTGCCAACCGTGGTGTTTTTACTGGTGAGGATGTCATCAAAATGATTTTGGCCGGAGCGAACGTAGTTCAGGTGGTAAGCACCATCTACAAACATGGGCCTTCGCAAATCACCAAAATGCTTGAAGACATGGAAATTTGGATGGCCAACAAACAATACAACAACCTGAGCGAGTTCCGTGGACGCATGAGCAAAAAGAACATCAAAGACCCATTTGCTTACCGCAGAGCACAATACGTGGATATTTTGATGAAATCGAAAGAAATTTTTAAGAATTTCCCGATATAATCACAGATTAATACTGAGTGAAAGCCATTGCAAATTGCAATGGCTTTTTTTATGATTCTCTCTTGCTAATTTGATTCTATTTTTTGGCACGAAGTATAACAATGCGAACAGACATTCAAATACTCAACCCTCCTCTTTCACTCTTAATAACTATATATGAATTACTTAAACTCCTCCGTATAATCCTTATAAATTATCGAAAACCTAAAACTCTCTTTTGAATTTGCCATTTAGATTCCTAAATTTGCAATCCGAATCAAATAATAATTAACAATTCTTTGCTTTCTAATATTGAGACAGTGCTCCCGCAAGTTCTCAAAAAAAGCAAAGAGAATTCCGGAATTGGTTTTTTGGAATTTATAACACATTTAAAAGCTCACAGATGAAAAAAACAGTTTTATTCGTTATGCTCTTTATTTTAGGGGCAACCGTAGCATGGGCTCAGTCGATCAAAGGCCCTGAGTCGATTTCTTATTTTCAAGCTCCTTCGCAGGGAGTTAAATTTGCCATGTGCGATGTGTATATGTCGTTTGACCAAGTGCTAGCCGATGCAAAAAGGGAAGCACAAAAAGAAGAAAATAGTGCCATGGGCGCTAAATTCGGCGCGCTCGGAACGGGAATTGCCAATACTGCCAATTCAGCGATGGATGCGGCTGCAGAAACATCAAAAGCCATTGATGCATTGAAGGATGATGAAGGTCGCTTCGACCGTTGGAAACTCATTCCCGACTACATCATTGCAACTCCTGAAATAGACAGACCTATTATCGTGGAGATTTTCATAATGAATGAACCCGATCCTAGTCCTTTGGCCGGCACAAAAACTATGACCGCTGATAAGGATGGGAATTACGAGGTGTCTTATTATATCAATTGTCGCTACAAGGTAACAACCCCGCGTGGTGAGGTGGTTACCGAAAAAGACTTTGGCATACTTCAGGGTGAAAAAAAATGGCCACACTACACGCAACCCCCACAGGCTGGCGGCATTGGTTCAGTAACAATAACAGAAGGATTAAGCACTGAAGAGGAAGTAGGTATAAATGTTGCCTTCAACAAGGTACGTGAAGACGTCTTCGGAATGTATGGCTTTGGTGAATTTAGCGCTCCCATCAAATTGGGCGTTATCAAGGAAATTAAGGAATCGAAGAAACTGATTGGACCTACGTTGGCTGTTTTTGAAAACAAAAAAGGTCTGCTACTCAATAAAGCTGAAAAAGCACAAGTTCAAGAATTTGTAGATATTATCGAAGCTGGACTACCTAACTGCACCGAAAAAAGCCGTTGGGTGGCCTACCACAACCTTTCAGTATGTTACGCTTGGCTCGAACAACCTGAGAAAGCCAAAGATGCGTATAAAAAATACAGTATAGAAATCGCCGAAACCATTGATGAAATGGCCAAATGGAATCTGTTAATGCAAGGAAAGTTGCCCAAAGAGGATAGAAAAGGATTGGTGATTGGCATGAAGGATTTCAAAAAATTTGACAACTACCAGAACATTGCCAACTTTGTAAAATACTATGCTGCAGGCGTTATTAAGTATGAAAAACTGTTTGTTACCATCAACCGCGACCTGAAGCGCTTTGTAGATTTTTACGCTGTAAACGACATTATGTGTCAGCTTTTTGAAATCGATTATCCATTCCAGTTCCTACCATTGAACGATTTTGCTGGCGAACCTAAGTCGATGAGGGGAGAAATCGCAAAAACCGGCGTTGAACCTATTGAATACCGCGTAAAGTTTGACAGAAATCGCCGCATTAAGGAACTGGAGGCTGATCAGGTAGCTGTGCTCGACGATGGAAGCAAAGAAAAAATTGTTACCCGTGAACTCCAACCTATTTTTAATGACGACAATGGGCGTTACATCATGATGTCGACTCCCAATGAGCGAAATGTCTTTGCCGGAGGAAACGACACCCGCCGCGGAACGCTTCGGCAGATTGAAGAACCTTTAAGCGACATGACTAAGGGCGTAGCCAATAATATTACCAGAGGAATAGGCTTTTTTGGCGATAAAAAATCTCGCGAACAGGTACAGCTAAAAGTAGATTTAGAAGGACTTATCTTTTTTGTTGGAACATCAAGTTTCTTTAAAGCCAATGCTATTTTTAAAGATATTCTCAGCTCAAATGGTATTGATCCCAAACGTACGGATACAAAATCTGAATTTGCTACCGAGGCCATTATCAACGAAAACGGCGTTTTTGAAAAATGGTCTTGGGATGGAAGCGTATCGACTGACTTTGGTAGTGGCTGGTCGCAAATAAACGAAAAAGTTCAGAATATTAGGGCTACCCGCATGTTGCGCGACATTACTGTACTTGAATCAGACGAACACGGCAATCCAATTAAAACGCAGTACATTTTTGAAATGAAAGGTAAAGTTAGCGTACAACAAAAAATGAATATTAAAGAGTGGTTTGTCGAAAGCTATGCTCAAGGAGGTGTTCCAAGAGCCAAAGTAAGCAGCGATACTTTTGATTTGGGTGCCACCCAGGTTTGGGACGGTGTTTTTACCTATGACGATCAAGGTAACTGGATCGAAATGAAAATTGGCCCATACACGGCCACGCGCACTTTCAAATATTAAATAATTTAAGCCTGTGGAATGTTGTGCATTTGTAGTAAATCGGCACAACATTCCACAAATTTCGGCTGTTTTTCAAAACAAATTATCCTATGAATCTAAATAAAATACTGACTCCGGTGTTGGCATTGCTGTTGTTCTCTGGTGCCGCTAACGCCCAATTGTCTTCTGTTGTTACAACGAAGGACCAGGTTTTAAGAAACAACATAAAAACTTTTATTGTTTTAGACGAGAAATCAGGTTTTGTGATGGCACAGACACCAATTAAATATGATATTAATGCTGAGATGCCCGTTTGCTATTTCACAATGGATAACCCTATTAATCTGGTGATACCCGAAATCGGTCGCTATTTGGTAATACACGAATTGAAAAAAGATGAAGGCGGCGATCAATACGACTGGGTCCTTGAAAACAACCGCGACGAGAATGATGTCTTTTTCTCTCGGACTAAGTTTATTACTTGGGAAAATGGGAAATGGTGGAATGTGCTGGTCGACGACGATAAGGTTGTTTTTCAGAATATGGCCAACCATGGTTATCTAAAAATTGATAGCCAAGGTGATTTTTCAATGGTCGAGGACAGAAAAGCTGCCTCGCGCTGGAAACTGATTTACATTTACTAACCTATAAAAGTGATAAACATGTATAAATATAATCTCTTTATTCGTTTCAGCTTGAAAAAGAAATAAACCTTCGGGCTGGAGGTGTTTTCGTCAAACCACTGAAAAATTTAGGCAAAGAAACCTCCGTAGATATTAATGGTTATTTAAATAAATCAATCGAAACTGCCTGTCTTCCAATTGCTGACGACGGATACGAAAAAGTTGGCAATGTAAATGTTTGGTCGCAAACCCCTTTCTTTTGGCAAGAAACTTCGGCAGAAAAGGCTGCTGTTGTCATCAGTGGTAGTTACCAGATAACCCCTTCCAGCGATGTCGAGGTTTTTCAATTTTATGAAACCTACGCAGCAAATGCCAATCCTATACCCTATTTTGAAGTGCGGCCTAAAAACCAGATAACTGCGGAAGTAATTATTCGCTACGACTATGCTGATGGCAGCTTTGCTACCGACACGCTTAGTTTTTTGAAGATATCGGAAAGGACGAAAAAAAGCAAACTAAAGTCGCCAGACATACTACTAGCCAACTGTCAGAAATCGCTTGAATCCGACTTTAGATACCTCTATTCTTTCGCCTTTTACGAAACAGCTAAGTTTTCGTTGGAGAAAGTCAAAGTATCAGACAAGGCATTAAAAGAAGAGTTAAAAAATGCTGGAGACTTACTGGAATCCAGACGTATTACAGAGCTTGGACAACTTTACAAACGGGTTTATGAAAGCGACCCATCCAAAGAAGCTGCTTTTTGTTTGGGCGTATGTTACGAGTTGTTAGGAAACTATCCAATGGCCACGAAGTATTACAAGCAGATGCCTGAATTTCATACAATTGCGCGCATGAAAAAGAGTCTCGTATTATTTGATTATTTACAATATATAGGTGTCGATCTCAAACTCGAAGAGTTTTAAATCTATACTTAATTCCGCTCCGATTTATATAAAAAGCTGACTTCATGATGATTCAGCTTTTTTTATTTAGAATCATTACTATTTACTGAAATTTGTATTTTTGCAGCCAACCACTAGTGTTGATATATGCTATCGCTACAATCAAGCTATATTTTGATTATCACACCTGAATGATTTTTTTTAAACTAAATAAATAATACGATGAAAACGAGGAACTTTTTAACTTTTGTAATAGCCTTGACAACATTTGTCGTTGTTTCTTCTACAACCCCATCAAATGCTTGTACACGAGTTGTTTACGAAGGTGTTAACGGTAACATCATGACTGCTCGCTCGATGGATTGGAAAACCGAAATTCCTGCAAACTTGTGGGTTATGCCCCGTGGAATCGAGAGAAACGGAGAAGCTGGGGCAAACTCTGTCGTCTGGACAGCTAAATACGGAAGTATTGTCACCAGTTCTTGGGACATAGCAACTGCTGATGGTATGAATGAAAAAGGATTGGTGGCCAACCTACTATGGCTTGCTGAAACCGAATATCCGAAGTTAAATACTACCGATGACAAAAAAGACCTTGCCGTTTCACTATGGGCACAATTTGCTCTGGATAACTTTTCCAGCGTAAACGAAGCGGTAGCATATTTTGAAAAAGATGAAGTTTCTGTGGTAAGTGACTACCTCCCTGGCACAGACACTTATGCGACCTTACATTTATCCCTTTCTGACGCTAGTGGCGACAATGCTATTTTTGAATATATTGCTGGTAAACTGACGATGCACCATGACAAATCGTATAATGTAATGACCAATTCACCCATTTTTGAACAACAACTGGCATTAAATGCATACTGGGAAGGTATACCGGGAACTATTATGCTGCCCGGAACCAACCGTGCTGCCGACCGTTTTGTGAGGGCTTCATACTACATCAATGCCATACCAAAAGTGGATAACACACGTATTGCTGTAGCCGCCGTTTTTAGTGTAATTCGAAATTGCTCAGTGCCTTTTGGCATTTCTACACCCAACGAACCAAATATTTCGTCGACCCGTTGGAGAACGGTTTCCGATCAAAAAAATTTAATTTATTATTTTGAATCTGCACTTACGCCTAATACCTTTTGGGTTGACATGAAAAAACTTGATTTTAGTGCTAAAGCCAGCGTAAAAAAATTGGCTCTTAACAATGAACAAACTTATGCGGGCGAAACCTCAGCCCTATTTGAGCCCACGAAATCCTTTAAGTTTTTCGGAAAATAGGCAGCAGTCATTATAGGCCAGCGTTTATGGATAAACCTGTAAACGCTGGTTTTTCTTTACAACTTCTTTACACTAAATCGACTCTGTGCTTTGGAGTCGCTAGCGTAGCGCGATTCAGAAAAAAGCGCATCCAATTTGGTTTGAATGGCAGCTGGATTTGTGATTGGCATTTTATCTTCTTCTATCTCATAATCGAGCAGCTGCGCTTTACGACTATTGTTTAGCGATGGCATAAACCCCCAGCCCCTGTTTGTGGTTTCAATATATTCGCCATTTTCGTTAATGATATTCAAACAAGGATAAAAACAGTCTGGGCGACCAATAAAATCCTCCATTATTTTTATCGCTTCATTGTATTCCTCGCGCGACGAACGGCCAAGCGCCTCATAGTCTGACATGCGGCGACCATCCCAAGTACTAACGCTAGCGGATCCATCATAAATATTATCCTCAATATTCACTCCAGAATTGATGGTATCATGCCCTGATGGCATCAACAACACTTTGCCCCCACCACCCTCAATATTTGCAGCAAATATTGGTTTGTAAATACCAGAAATCCATCCCTGAAGATTTTTGATGTAAATCTTGCCAATCTGAATTGGTGTGATAAAGTGCATCAAACCCTTTTCCTTGTGGCATTGTAACAGGTAATAAGGCTCGACACCAGCCCAGAACACCCGACGAAAGGTTTCAGCAAGAGTTTTAAAAAAGGCATTTACATGTTTAAGCAGCACGGTTTGGTTGCGAACAGAATAACCATGTAGCCGAATACGTTTTATAGCAGCCTGAAATTCTGGGGTAATTTCCTGATAATGATTTACGTGCGTCATAAAATACACATATTTTTCAGGACCTTTGTTGTGTTTGTTGGCAGAACGGTCTATGGTATCGAGGAGTTCTTCGGTAACACCCATTGGCATAACAACGGGCACGCGTGTAGCAATTCGAATTGAGCGTAGATGAGGAATACGACTGAGTTCTTCGAGAATATAACCTAGCTTTTTTACTCCTACACGCAGGGCATCGCCGCCAGTTACCAAGACCTCATCAATGTTGGTGTTTTGTGCGATATAAAAAAGCCCCTTCTGAATATCACCTCGGCTGATATAAGAATTGGAATCGAGCGATTTTGTTCGTTGGCAATGACTGCAAAAGGCAGCACAAGCTGTATTTTCACTCACAAAAAACGCCACTCTGTTTGGATAACGCTGGTATGCCGCCCCATAACTGCGACTAGCTTCGGCCATGGCTCCTTCTTTGCCGGCATCGCTGAACATAAGATGAGCAGGAGTAGGCACACTCTGCCAAAAAACTGGATCTAGCCTAATATGTCCCTTTTCGCCCTCCATCATTTTAGGATTAAAAACATCCTCTTGCATCAGCATAGCGTAATAAGGAGTAATGCGCATGGGTTCTTTTCCCTCCGCCCTCATAGCAGTTATTGTTCGCTGAATTTCCTTTTTTTGATAATCATTTAGTTTTATCACCCGGGCAAGTGTTTTTACATCTTTAATTGCATTTCGGTCTTGCCAACGCGGATTTTGCCATTCCTCTTCGGTAATATCTCTCCAAATTTCAGTTGTATTATAATGGCGCGGTTTGTACAGATAAGTTTCTTGTTTCACAACAATAGTAGTTTTGAGTTTGAATGGCAAATTTAATAAAACTGGCTAAAAACCTTCACTCCAAAACCACTATCAGCCGCTTTCGGCCTTAAAAACGAATCAAAACATTGTATTTATGCCTATAAAAACTATAGAATGAGGTAATTAAAAAAGTTCAAGATAAAAATGACCAATTGGGAGTATAAAAACACTATCTTTAGCCACAACAACCTATAAAACTATATTCTATGAAAAAGTATTTTATACTATTGATTTCCATGGCTTTTGCCTTTAACATGCAAGCGCAAAAAATTAAACTCGTAAAGGGTGATCTTGCCTTTTTAAAGGGACAAGATGAGATTGGAGTTCAGTTTACCTACGACGAAAACATGAAAGTTGGCTCGGGAACAGAACAAGAATACATCGCCGATAAAATGGAGGATGCCGAAAAAGACGAACCCGGAAAAGGTCAAGAATGGCTGGACGCATGGAAAGCTGACCGCACAACTTACTACCAACCCAAGTTTATTGAGCTTTTCGAAAATGTGTTGAAAAAGAAAGAAGTGGTATTACTCGAAAATGATGAAAACACAAAGTATACCATGATGGTAAACACCACTTTTATTGAGCCCGGGTTTAATGTTGGTGTTGCTAGCAAACGCGCTTCGATTAACTTGGTTATCACTTTTGTTGAAACAGCCAACCCAGCGAAAATTCTTGCTGAATTTACCATCCTAAAATCACCTGGCACAGCCATGTATGATGCAGGAAGTCGCGTGGGTGAAAGTTATGCTAAAGCTGCCAAATATTTCGCGAAATATTTATTGGACAAAAAGGCGTTTAAATAGTTGTTTGATTTCACACTTTTATGAACCATCTTATCTTAATGATAGGATGGTTTTTTTTATTATCTCTTTGTGTAGTTAATCCTCATCCGGACGCTTACGGCGCTGCTTTTTCTCAGCAATAATCTTCTTATCTTTAAGCTTACGCTCTTTGCTTGCTCTGCCAGGCTTAGTCGCCACCCTTTTCTTGCGCGGTGTTAACGCCTTTGTTAACAGAGCATAAAACTTTTCAATCACCAATTCTTTGTTGGTTATCTGCGAACGTGTCGTTTGACAAGTTAATACCAAAAAACCTTCGTTATTGATTTGATTGGCCAATTTTTCCATTAAAATCAGCTTTTCTTCTTCAGTAAGTAATACCGAATTTTCAACGTGAAACCGCAACTCCATTTTGGTGCTTACCTTGTTCACATTTTGTCCGCCTGGGCCGCTACTGCGGGAAGCGCTAAAAATCCATTCAGGACTAAAATCAAGATTTGATATACGAACAGATGGAATGTAAACAGTCATGGAAATCAACAAATAAAAAACACAAAGATAAAGGGTTTTGCCCTTGATGATTTACTGCATAGAAAAACAAAGCCCAACGCAATAAACATACCCCAGCATTTTGCGGAAAACAACAAAAGTCAAAAAATACTTCAAACGTTCGTCGATAAAAAGTGATTAAACTTCTAAAATTATGGGGTAACAGTCTAATCAAATTGCCGAACACAATAAAACCACGAATCTTTGCGCAAAAATAGATCGCAAGGCTTTATGAAAAAGTACCTCATTTTAATTCAAATTGTCATCAGCTTTATTCCCGGAATAATAAAAGCACAAGTACAGCCATTCTCTTTGGAAAATTGCATACAGTATGCTTGGGAAAATAGCACTGATATTGGCAGGACTAACAATAATGTTGAAGCTCAGGCCGCCTATCTGGATGAGTCAAAAGCCAAACGCGGACCTAACTTATATTTTAATGGCAGCCAAACATTGAGTTCATCAAAAAGTTACGAATATGATGAAACCGATGGGAGTTGGAGTAATTCAAACAGTTCAAACCTTTCGTTTTCATTGAGTTCAGAAATAAAATTATACAATGGAGCAAAGTTAAAAAACTCCATTGCTCAAGGAAAAACAAACCTTGAGGCTTCTAAAATTGATATCCAGACTCAAAAGGAATTAATCAGTTTAAATGTGCTTTCTTCATACATAAGCACCTTGCTTGCCATTGAAAATGTTAAAAATGACGAGTCTCAGCTTAAATCGACTGAAAAACAATTGGAATTGGCAGAAGCCAAAAAAGCAGCCGGGATTATTTCCATAACAGATTTTTTAAATATAAAATCGCAGTATGCTGCGGATAAGGCCACCGTAACCAATGCAAAAAATACCTTGCAAATTAATTTAGTGGCGCTCATGCAATTAATGAATATGCCCATTGATTATTCATTCACCATTCAGGAGCCCAATGTTGATTTACTCATAAAAAATGAAACGGAACCTAATGCCGGCCTGATATACAATATTGCCCTAGGCATTCAACCTTCTGTACAATCAGCCAACTTAATTCTTGAAAGCACACAAACTAATATTAAAATCGCAAAAGCGGATGCTTTGCCTCAACTATCGCTGGGAGGAAGTATTGGAACAGGTTACAACTCAGCAATGGATCGCATTAGTTTTGGTGAACAATTCTCTAATAAAGTAAACCCTTACATTGGGTTGTCGTTGTCCATACCGATTTTTCAACAAAAAAAGGCTAAGACTACTATTGCCATTGCAAAAATACAAACTCAAAATGAGATGCTCAATTTGGTCGATTTAAAAAATGATTTAAGAAAATCCATTGAGCAAGCCTGTGTTGATGCCCAAACGGCAAGTAGTAATTATTTGGCTTTGCAAGAGCAGTACGAGGCGGAGCAAGAGTCGTACCAATTATCTGATGAAATGTTTGCTCAAGGCATGATCAACTCGGTTGATTTTCTGGTTTCAAAAAACAATTTGGTTGCGGCAGAAAATGAATTAACTCAAACAAAATACAATGTGCTGCTACAAAGCAAAATTATCGATTATTATATGGGTAAAACAATCTTATTTTAAAAGGAAAGCCATGAAAGACCATCGTTTAAAAAAAATAAACCAATCAGAAGACTTTTTTGTGCAAATGTTCACTGTCAGCAATAAATACTTTAAAATTCAATAAAATGAAAATAAAATCTGGAACTAAAAAACTGTTGTTTATCATTAGCGGGTTAATCCTGCTATCCGTAGGTGCATACCTCTACATCTCTTGGGAAAATGGCAATCAGGATTATAGCTTTGAAACAGTTACTGTTGAAAAAGGTTCAATTTATAATACCATTACTGCCACAGGAACTTTGGAAGCTACCAATACCGTTGTGGTAGGAACTCAGGTTTCTGGTGTAATTGAAAAATTATACGTTGATTTTAATACGGTGGTTAAGAAAGGACAGCTTATTGCTGAATTGGATAAGTCCACATTACAGTCGAGTCTTGAAAATGCTCAGGCTGATCTGGACAATGCTAACGCAGAATATGAATATCAAAACGCCAATTTTAAGCGAATGAAGGTTCTTTTCGACAAAGAGCTTCTGTCGCAAAGCGATTATGATTTGGCAAATTATAATTTAAAGAAGAGTATGGCAACGGTAAAATCAGCCAAAGCAAATTTGAATAGAGCTGCACGTAATTTAAGTTATGCCACCATTTATTCTCCTATTGATGGTGTTGTGTTGAATCGTGCGGTAGAAGAAGGGCAAACCGTAGCCGCCAGCATGAACACACCGGAATTGTTTACCATTACCAACGATTTAAAGGAGATGCAAGTGGAGGCAGATATTGACGAGGCTGACATAGGTATGGTCAAGCAGAATCAACGAGTGGAATTTACTGTCGATGCCTTTCCTGATCTGAATTTTACTGGTAAAGTGTCTGAAATTCGCTTGCAACCCAACGAATCATCCAATGTAATTACCTACATTGTTATTATCACCGTCAGCAATCCTGATTTAAAGCTTAAGCCAGGAATGACAGCCAGTATAACCACTTTTGTGGAAGAAGCGAATGATGTACTGGTTGTTGCCGAAAAAGCTACGCTTTTTTCTCCCGATCAACAATTGTTAGAAAATTATCGGCAGAGTTTATTTGATGAATCACAAAAACCACCAACCAAAGGTGCAGCGGATGCTCCCGATGAAAACAGACCGAAACCTCCTCAACGACAGATGCAGGAACTGGATAGTTCGCATAAAATGGTTTGGGTAAAAAACGGAGATCACATGCATCCGCTTGTCATTGAAATAGGAATTAACGATGGTTATAACATTGAAATTGTTTCTGGTTTAAAGGAAGGTGCTGTATTGGTTACTTCCTTTGAATTAAGCAGTGGTTCTTTAATCAAGGATGCTTCCAAAAAAAATGGCGATCAAAAAAGTCCGTTTATACAAGAGCGACCTGGCCGAAATAAAAGTGGAGGAAGTCAAAGTGGCCCACCAAGATAATTGTGATAGGGCTAATCGACAACAGCTAATATTGGATTGAGGTGTAAGAAGCGAAAATGTTTAAAAGATTGATATGAACAACAATAAAATTATTGAAATAATAAACCTGCATAAAAACTACTATGTTGGAGAGGAAACAATTAGAGCTTTACATGAAGTTGATTTATCTATCTCAAAAGGCGAGTTTGTAGCTATAATGGGGGCAAGTGGTTCAGGAAAATCTACTTTGCTTAATATACTGGGTTGTCTTGACTTGCCTTCGGAAGGTGATTATTTTTTGGATGGTGAAAACGTAAAGTTGTTAAATAAAAATCAG
>CAYWNI010000027.1:0-14322 GCA_964459525.1 uncultured Lentimicrobiaceae bacterium
TCGTGTTTGTATTTAAACAACACCATAAAGGCCAACCCAACTATCAGCGCGTAAGCAGCAAAAGTAAACCAAGCACCAGACCAGTTAATGATTTCGCCATTTGTAAAATAATCTACAACAAATCCGCTGCTCATGCCGCCAATGTATGCTCCCAAACCGTTGGTCATGATCATAAACAAACCTTGGGCGCTGGCGCGAATTTTAGGTTTCGACTCTAATTCAACAAACAGTGAGCCTGAAATGTTGAAAAAGTCAAAGGCCATTCCGTAGATGATCATCGACAGAATTAAAAAGGCAAAACCGCTGCCGGGGTTTCCGATGGCAAAAAATCCAAAGCGTAATACCCAGGCCATCATGCTCATTATCATCACTTTTTTAATGCCGAAGCGTTTTAAAAAGAATGGAATGGTTAAAATAAAGAGGGTTTCTGATATTTGAGAAATCGACATTAACACATTGGGGTGGTTCACCGTGAAGGAGTCAGGAAAGGTTGCTTTGAAATCGAAGAGAAACTGCACGCCAAATGTGTTGGTAATTTGAAGTGCGGCGCCAAGAAGCATAGAGAATATTAAAAATATGGTCATCTTCTTTTGTTTAAACAAAACAAATGCATCTAGCCCCAGCGCAGAAACAAGCGATCCTTCTTTGCTTTTGCTTTCGGGTTTGCAGGCCGGCATGCTAAACGCATACAAGCCTAAAGCGATAGAGGCAGTAGCTCCCAGGTACAACTGCATGGGGCTTACTGTCCACTTAAAAATGTCGATAAGCCACATGGCTGCAATAAAGCCCACCGTTCCCCACACGCGGATAGGAGGGAAGTCTTTAACGATATCGTAACCAAACCTTTCGAGAATACTATACGAAACGGTATTGTTTAAGGCGATGGTAGGCATGTAAAACATCGAAACGCCAAGCATAATCCAGTACAGCGAATCGTATTGTTTGGTGAATGCAGCCATAATTAAGCCAATTCCCACCAGTACATGACTGATTCCGAGCACCCTTTCGGCATTTATCCAGCGGTCGGCAACAATACCCAACAATGCGGGCATAAACAAGGCGGCAAGTCCCATGGTGGCATAAATGCTGCCAATTTCACCTCCCGAAAAACCCAGCGATTCGTCCATATAATTGCCCATCGAAATCAGCCAAGAACCCCAAGCAAAAAACTGCAGGAAGTTCATTATAGTAATCCTAAACTTTATACCCATCGTGCAACTGTTTTAAAGAAATACGTTAATTTTGGCAAATATAAACGAAATAAAACGTGGTTCGTGCTTGAAAGGCCGCTGTTTTATGCTCAATAATCATTTCTTTGTAGTCTTAATTAGTTGATAATTTAGTTTTCTATGCGTCAATATTTGGATTTACTATCGCATGTACTTGAAAAGGGAAATCAAAAAACAGACCGTACGGGCACTGGAACGATTTCTGTTTTTGGCCCACAGCTTAGGTTCGACCTAGCTGAGGGTTTTCCAATGCTTACCACAAAAAAGCTTCACCTAAAGTCGATTGTCCACGAGCTGTTGTGGTTTTTGGCCGGCGACACCAACATCAAATACCTTAACGAGAATGGGGTGAAAATATGGAATAGCTGGGCTGATGAGCAAGGTGATTTGGGTCCTGTTTATGGTGCTCAGTGGCGAAATTGGAATGGCGACGGCATCGACCAAATAGCTGAGGTAATTCGCCAAATAAAAACCGATCCTGATAACCGCCGGATGATTGTAGCTGCTTGGAATCCAAGCGTATTGCCTGTTTCTGGTAACTCATTTTCTGAAAACGTGGCGCTCGGCAAAGCTGCCTTGCCGCCCTGTCATGCCTGGTTTCAGTTTTATGTTTCGGCGGGGCGACTTTCCTGCCAGCTTTATCAGCGCAGTGCCGATATTTTTCTGGGCGTTCCATTTAATATTGCATCGTATGCTCTTTTAACGCTTATGATGGCGCAGGTAACGGGGCTAAAACCGGGTGAGTTTATCCATACTTTTGGCGATGCACATATTTATTTAAATCACCTCGATCAGGTTAATTTGCAGCTTGGTCGAAGCCCTTGCCCATTGCCCAAAATGGTTTTAAATCCTGATATAACGGACATATTTAGTTTTAAATACGAAGATGTGAAGTTGGAAGGTTACGATCCGCATCCCCACATCAAAGGTCAGGTTTCTGTTTAAACAAGCTATTTATGAAAACTCAAAAGAAAATATCAATAATCGTGGCTATTGCTGCCAACAATGCCATTGGTAAAGACAACGATTTGCTCTGGCATATTTCACAAGACTTAAAACGGTTTAAGCGCATTACAGAAGGAAACCCTGTGGTGATGGGTAAAAGAACCTACTACTCGCTTCCGCGAAGGCCATTGCCAAACCGGTTAAACATGGTAATTACCGATGTGGAAAACGAAATTATTGAAGGCTGCATGATGGCATATTCTATTGATGAGGCCATCGAAAAAATGCCTGACGACAAGGAGAATTTTATAATTGGTGGCGGATCGATTTACAAGCAATTTATGTCGCTGGCCGATAAGCTTTATATCACCCGTGTACATAAGGATTTTGAAGCCGATACTTTTTTCCCTGAAATTTCAGCACAAGAGTGGACGTTTGAATCGGCAGAGCAGGTAACCGATGACACGCAAAACGATTTTAATTACGCTTTTGAGGTGTATTGTAGAAAATAGAGGTACAACAATTTGGGCTGTTTCCTTATCGTTTTTGAAATTGTGTTATTAAATGCCTTGTTAGAAACTGTCTAAATTTTTCCCGTAGGGAAAGCATACGGGTAAAAATGGAATTTTCATAGAATTGTATTGTCCCATCCGGGACAAAATAAACGAAAAAATTATTTTTCTACCCATATTTGGCTCCTACCGGAGCCCTAAAACAAAATTTAGACGTTTGTTAATTAGTTTGCTGATTCTTCTTCGTTCTGCTCTTCGATGCTTTTTTCAATTCTGGCTTTATGCTCATCAATATTTTTGATGGATAACTCAATTTTTTGAATTTCATCCTCGTTTTTTAGGGCCTTCCGTTTTTCGATCAGCAATTCTTTCTGTTTGGTTAACTTCTTAACGTGGTCTTTTTTGGTTTCGGTATTTTCTGATTTGATGGCCTCATCAAAAATTAAATCTTCCGGAATTTGATTGTCCGCTAAAACCTCTTCATTTTCGGCCTTGTTTGGGATAAAAGTCTTTTCATTAGAATTCCGCTGATTCATAAAAGTTGGCGAAACTATCTCGATTTTATTCCGGTGAAGCATATCCATCACATGCGCGTTCAGCAGCGAATTGGTGCTGAAGTATTTCTTGCTGTCTTCTAAAAACCCATGTATCTTATAAACTACCGAGTAGTCGCCTAAGTTGGTAATGTACACGTAAGGATCTGATAATCCGGTTAAAACGGCAGCTTCTTTAAGCGATTCCTCGATGGTAGTCCTTGGAATGTCGTAGCCCAATGATACAGAAGTAGAAATTACAGAATTTGTTTTGCGTGTTAACTTAACTGGGTTTGTGGCGATGTATAGGTTTGGGATGGTTATAAAATTGCTGTCTTCTAATTGAATTTCTATATGAAAAATGCTCGTTTTGGTTACCTTGCCCTGAAAGTCGCTAATTTTAATCAGGTCTCCATTTCTAAACCGGTTCATCGAATTATTCATTATTCCTGCAATAAGATTACCCAATACAGTGGTTGAACTCAATGCAATGCCCGCACTCACAACCACAGCGAGGAAGCTTAATATTTGCCCCTTAAGGGCTTTGTCGATGGGAATGGAAAGGATAAAGGCAACGATTCCAGAAAGTACCACTAAGGTGGCGATGCTGTTTTTTATAACGTTGCCATGTAATTTTACGGACTTTATCTTTTTAAATAACCAGGAATTAAAAATCAGCAAAACAACCAAAACCAAAACGATACTGCCTGGTTGAACAATTGATTTAAATAAGTTTAGTGTCTGTTCCATTGCTTCAATGCTTTGCAATAATAAGGATTAGCTGCCGGTGAATAATAAAATAGAGGTTGCTTTTCTCTCTATTACAGTGTGTTATAAATAATTGTAATTGAGATTAATGCGCTAAAAAGCGGAATCATTAAATCTCGACAATATCCCTGCCAAAGGGGGTCAATGCCAGCGAAGCCAGTTTAAAGTGTTGGTTGGCCCAAGGCAGGCCTACAATTGTAATGGCAAGCAAAATGCCAAAAAACAGGTGGGTAAGCATGATCCAAAAACCGCCAATAAAAAACCAGATTACATTCATAAAGGTAGTTAAGCAGCCTGTCGACTGAGTGTTGGCACTGGCAGTGCTTCCAAATGGCCAAAGCGCCAGTATGCCCAGTTTCATGGTTTGTAATCCAAACGGAATGCCAATGATTGTTATCATAAGCACCAAACTTGCTACAAAATATTCAATGGCGATAGCAAAACCACCAAAAATAAGCCAGATAATATTTCCAAGAAATTTCATGGTATAGGTTGTTGAAATGTGATTAATTATTTACAAAAGTTCCGTCGGCAATGTATAGGGTTGAAATTGAATAGCTGGTGAGTCCGGCTTTTACAGCTGGATAATTTTTGGCAATGTTTTCAGCTTTATCTGTGGTTATGTCTTTAAAAATCATTATTCCATCTAGGTATTCCGAGAGCACCCCGTGAAGAAGTAGTCCGGAATTGTTATTGTTGATGTCAGCGGCGTATAGTCGCGAATCTTTGGCAGGCGCTGTCCAATCGCCTGGAAATTCAAGATTTGCCTGAAAACGAATAAAGACAAGGGTAGTCATGTTGTAAATTTCACCAACACTGGCTAAATCGCCAATTCTTATTTCAAGAGGAAACAATTCAATTTTAAAGCGGTTGGCGCTTATTGCCGGGTCGGTTTCGAGCATTTTCCAGGCCTCATCAATTCTATTTGCTTGCAAAATAAACATGCCGCCACCGCCTTCAAATGGGCCTGCAGCGAGTAGTTTTTCCTCGGCATGTAGTTTTTCGATATTCCTTAAGTGTGCTTTTTGTAACCTGTTAACATCTTCTGCCGGCAAGAGTTCTTTGTCGGGATTGTTGTTTAAAAAAACGAAAAATAGTTGGTTGCGTTCTTGGGCAAAGCCCGATTGCAGTGTCAGTAGCAACAACAGCAAAGGGGTAAAACGAAATATTTTGGTCATTAGAAAATTGTATTTAGGATGTAAAAATAATCAAATATTTTTGCTGTTGTCAACTATTACTGAGCACAGGTTGTTTTTCGTGCATTTCGAACCAGATTCATTCTGTATGCACTTGTAATGCATGTCCCACAAAAACTTTTCTACCTTTGCCGCCGATGAAAACCGAGGTATCTTATAACCGTATTTGGCAGGTGGCTTATCCCATTATTTTGGGCAGCATTGCGCAGAACATCATGATTTTTACCGACACTGCTTTTTTAGGACGTGTTGGTGATATTGCATTGGGAGCAAGTGCATTAGGCGGACTTTTTTATTTGGCAGTGGTGATGTTGGGGTTTGGCTTTGGCACCGGAGTACAAATTATTGTAGCACGTCGGTTTGGCGAAAACAACCTCAAAGCCATAGGCAGTGTGTTAATTCATTCGCTGCTTTTCTTGTTGGTTATGGCATTTTTTTCTTTTCTGCTTTTGCGATATGGATCCGATTATATACTACAAGCTGCTGTAAAATCTCAAGAGGTGTATCTGGCTACTTTGGAATTCCTTAGAATTAGGGCTTTTGGTATTTTTCTGGCATTCATCAACATTATTTTTCGGGCATTTTATGTCGGGCTAACCAAAACCAAAGTAATTACCTACACCACCTTGGTAATGGCTGCGGTGAACATCGTGCTCGATTACCTATTTATTTTTGGTATTGCCGGTTTCCCTGAAATGGGCGTTAAAGGTGCTGCGCTGGCTTCGGTATGTGCAGAGGTTTCAGGCATGTTGTTTTTTGTTTTCTATACGCTGAAAACCATTCAGCCAGAAGCTTACGATTTGTTCGACTTCTCGACGCTCAGTTTCAGCCGGCTAAAACACATTTTCAATATTTCCATTCCGATGATGCTTCAGCAATTTGTTTCGTTGTCGGTTTGGTTTGGTTTTTTTCTGTTCGTTGAAAAACTAGGAGAGCAATCGTTGGCTGTTTCCAATATTATCCGAAGCATCTACATGATTATTATGGTTCCAGTTTGGGGGTTTTCTACTGCCACCAATTCGCTCGTGAGTTATTTGATTGGTATGAAAAAAACTGATGAAGTTATGTCGCTGATATACAAAACGGTTCTTATGTGTTTTGCGCTAATACTTCTCCCGGTGTCGCTTACAGTGCTATTCCCTTCTGCCTTTATGCATATTTACACCAACGACCCCGGCCTAATTGCCCTAGGTATTCCGGTGATGTACGTAGTTAGCCTAGGCGGTATGTTCGTCTCCATCGGTTTTGTTTTCTTTAGTGGTGTGTCGGGAGCCGGTATGACAAAAACATCCCTAGTTATCGAACTTATCGTGCTGGTATTTTATTTGTTTTACACATATTTTATGATAAATTATGTTGGTGTAGATGTGGCCGGAGCATGGACAGCCGAAATATTATACGGATTACTGATGATATTAATTTCGTGGCCATACATGATTAGCGGTCGCTGGAAAAATGCCCAAGTTTGACAGCTTGTTGTCTGAAATCTCTTTTTAAAACGGGTTTTAGGGCAAGTGTTCTGTATTTTTATACTTTCGTAGTTCAATAATTCACTGACCATGAGACTGACTAAAAGAATGAAATGGGTTATATCGATCATCTTGCTAGTTTCGATCGCGGTGGTTTTTTCTTTTAATTTTGTAGCCAGTACACTGGCAACCAAAAAGTTAAAAGAGGTTATTGCCAAAACGCCTACCAAAGGTTATCAGCTAACTTTTAGGAATGTGAGGGTTAATTTGTTAACAATGTCGGTAGTGGTGAAGGACATAGAGCTAATGCCCGACAGTTTGCTGATGGCCAATTACAAGAATCATGTTGGCGATGCAAAGAACATATTTGCTTTACAAATAGAAACTTTACGACTACGGCATATTGATATTTACCGTGTGCTGGGCTCGAAAATAATTGATTTGAAAGCGATTGAATTAAAGAAACCGACCTTTACTGTTTATACCGGAGGAGGCAATCCTCAGAAAGAGCATGCTAAAATAGATTCTCCAAAAAATGGTTTAAATCTGGAACGAATTGCCATCGATGGCATTGGTGGCGTAGACATTAATGCACTTATTTTGGATAACTTTAGTTTGCTTATAGAAAATCCAATTAGCCATGATACGGTTCTGTATAACACAGGACTAAAAAGCAAACTTGAAAAGATTTATTTGATAAAAAACACCAATGATTCTAACACATATCGTTTGGTTTACAATGATTTGCGATTTGATGTTGAGAATGAAAATTTTCGTTTGGCAGCCAATAGCTATGCACTTAGCTTTCATAAATTTTCATTTGTCCCTGGTAGTTCTTCCATACAAATCGACAGTTTGAAGGTGATACCAACCAAAAATAGGTTTAAAATGGCAGCGGCTTTTAAGTTCCGTGCAGATGTTTTTGATGTGCGTGTAGCAACAATTAAAATGCAGCTTGGCAACCTCACGGAAATGCTGAAAGAGGGTAATTTTTACTTGTCTCATATGCTTGTCGATGGTCTTGATTTGAAAATATTACGTAACAAATCGTTGCCTTTTGATGAGTCGAAGCGACCATTGTTGCCCAACGAACTGCTTAAGAAATTGAAAACAAATATCAATATTGATAGCATTCAGATCAGAAATAGTGTGCTAGCCTATGAAGAAAGTAATAGCGATGGCCTGCCACCTATGAAGGTAAATCTTGATAATCTAACTGTTGATATGAAGTGGATTACCTCGATGAGTGACAGCATGTTGGCAAATCGCCCTATGGCGATTAACCTGAACGCCATGTTAGAAAAAGAGATTCCGTTGGATGTTACTTTTTTATTTCCATTGCATAGCACCATTGACACTTTTAGCTATTCAGGGCGACTTGGAAGTGGTAAAATTTCAATTTTTAACCCCATTCTTCAATCCGCTGCCGGCGTAACCTTTTCTGATGGCGATTTGGCTGGCATTGATTTTACTGTGCAAGCAAACTCAACCTATGCTATGGGCGAAATGACGATGTTGTACAGCAATTTAAAGGGTGAGGTGCTGAAAAAGCAAATGGAAGAGAGTAATAGGTTTTTTACCTGGATTGCAAATCAAGTGATTAAATCGGACAACCCGCATGCCGATGACAAGCCACGTGTGGTGCCAATATACTTTAGCCGTGATATGTATAAAGGGTTTGGAAACTTTGCTTTTAAACCCTTGTTAAGTGGCGTTCTGGCTACAACCATACCGACTTTTGACGCTTCCAACCAGCGCAAAATTGACTTTATTGAGAAAACCTCAAAAAAAGATATTCGCCGCCGTAAGCGGCAAGAAAAACGTGATTAAGTTGCGTTTAAAAGTCTTTTAATAAATCTAACGCCTGAACTTTGGGTTCTTGTGCATTGAAGGGTCTGATTTTCTCCTCTCGAAAAATTCCTTCTTCTTGACTTGTTTTTGGACGTTCCATTCCTTGCGTTCCGCCGCTGTCATGGGTGAGTCGGTTTGCGGAAAAGGATGCTTGCTTACAACATTTATTTTTTGATTTATCAGTTTCTCGATGTCTTTAATAAATGCATTCTCTTCCGGCTCACAAATCGATATCGCAATACCCTTTTCGCCTGCACGACCCGATCGGCCAATGCGGTGTACATAAGTTTCCGCAACATTAGGTATGTCGAAGTTGATAACATATTGCAACTTGTCGATGTCGATGCCTCGGGCGGCAATGTCGGTAGCCACCAATACAGTAATTTCACCTGCTTTAAACTGGCTAAGTGCTTTTTGTCGCTGGTTCTGTGCTTTTTCGCCGTGGATAGCTGCTGACTGTATTTTTTTCTTTTTCAGAAAACGGTCAATCCTGTCAGCACCGTGTTTGGTTCGTGCGAAAACCAGAACCTGCTCTATTCTCTTTTTTTGGATAATATCGAAGAGAAGTTCGTTTTTACTGATTCTGTTGGTGTAGTAGATAAACTGCTGAATGGTTTCCGCTGTTGAGGAAACCGGGCTTACCTCCACCTTGACAGGGTTTTTGAGGATGCGCCTTGAAAGATCGACAATATTTTGCGGCATGGTAGCTGAAAAAAATAACGACTGGCGGTTGGGAGGCAGGAGAGCAATTATTTTTCTGATGTCGTGAATAAAACCCATGTCGAGCATGCGGTCGGCTTCATCTAAAACAAAATATTCGATGTTGCGTAAGTTAATATATTTTTGATCTATCAAGTCGAGTAACCTGCCTGGCGTAGCTACAAGCACGTCTATTCCCTTTCTTAATTCATTGGTTTGTGTATTTTGGTTTACGCCTCCAAAAACGACAGTGTTTTTTATGCCTGTATATTTACCGTAATCGCTAAAACTATCTGCAATTTGAATGGCCAGCTCCCGTGTGGGAGTAACGATAAGTGCTTTGATGGTACGTGCTTTATTCTGCAGCTGTTTGTCGAGAAAAAGGTGTTGTAGAATGGGAATGGCAAAGGCTGCTGTTTTGCCAGTTCCGGTTTGCGCGGAGCCCAGAACATCTTTTCTGTCAAGAATTAAAGGGATGGCCTTTGATTGAATGGTGGTTGGTTCTTCGTATTTAAGATCTGATAATGCTTTCAGTATGGGGTCAATAAGTTCGAGTTGTTTAAATGACATCGTGGAGTTTAATAATGAATATAAAGGCTGTTTGTAGCTTTTCAGGCTGAAATTAAAAATAAGTGCAAAGATACACTTAAAAAGCAGATCAATACAATAGTTAATGCAAGTGAAAGGTTTTTAGAACTCTAGCTCCAATTGTGGTGGATTTTCACCTGGTTTGTGTTTTCGAGGTAGCGGAGGCTTGGTTTCTGAAGACAGAGGAGGTGTTAGTTTATCTTCTTCTACTTCAACCTCTGGCTTGGGTTCTGATTTATTACTTTCCGATTGATTATTGTCAGGTGTTTCAGTATCCGTATTGATTGTGTTGTTGTCTTCTTCCTGAATTAAGTTTTCATCAGAATCGTCATCATCAGTTATGTCAGATTCGTTGGCTGTAAAGGGGAGAGGGTCGATAAGTTTTATGGATTTTATTTTCCCTGAAGTGAGTTTCTTACCTTTGGCTTTCACGCTTTTAACTGAAATAAAATCAGCTAGCGGTAGCACCTCGACATCGAAACTGTTGTTTTTTTCATTTTTTATTTCATAGGAAATCCGCGGCAGATAATCGAGTGAAAAAACAACCAATTTAGACCCCTTGCTTTCACTGATAAACAGGTAGTTTTTGTTAACCATGCTATTTTCAGGAATGTGGAATCTTTTGATGAAATAGGCCCCCTGTTCTCCATCATAATAAACAGCACTAATTACTTTTTCTACATCAAACTTGTTGATAGAGATCATGTTGTCGTCGAAATGGGTAGCCAAATCATAAGCCGACAGTTTATATTCTCCTGAAGAGAGCATGGTAAGGATTTTATCATCACCGGAAAAATCGCCCAAAAACACGCCTCTTTCGTCACTATTTAATCTTCTTACTGTGTCGTCATACCAAATGTTTAGCGCGCCCAATGTTGAAACACCTTCTTCGCGTTGAACAATTGATTTGATTGCATTTTTTGAAATTCGGTTGCCTTTTGAGCCCCTTCCTTTTATTGCTAACTCACTGAAGTCGAAGTCGAAATGTAGCTTTTTTAGTTTCGCGCGAGGACGTAACGAAATTTTTACAATCTCAGCTTCACCGTTTGGGTTAGCTGTAAAATAAACCACTTTAGAGTCCTTGGCGCCACTGGTTAGGTCGTATTCTTTGTCGCGGGTTACGCCCAGCATAGCAAACCGTTTTACATAATAATTCCCTAATTTCCCATCGCGGTAAACCATGTTGTATACCGTACGATCGTCGTTTTTCTTAAAAACATCAGCATGTATAATGCCTTGACCCACAAATACTTTTGGTGCTACCTTGCATACGATTACTATGCCGTTCTCGCGGAAGACGATAATATCGTCAATATCGGAACACTCGGTTACGTACTCGTCTTTTTTTAGCGCAGTGCCAATAAATCCACCTTCACGGTCTACATACAATTTTTCGTTGGCTACAGCAACTGTACTGGCATTGATATTATCAAAATTTCGAATCTCTGTTTTGCGTTCCTTTCCTTTTCCGTATTTCTTTTTAATTTGCCTGAAGTAGTTAATGGCGAAATCAACGATATGGTTCAAGTGGTTTTTAACTTCTTCCATTTCAGCTTCGATGCCAGCAATACTATCGTTGGCTTTAAAGGCATTGAATTTGGAGATGCGTTTTATTTTTATTTCGGTCAGGCGCACCAAATCATCTTCAGTTACCGGACGTCTGAGCACCGTTTTGAACGGTGTAAGGCCTTTGTCGATAGTTGAAAGCACACATTCCCACGTTTCACAATCTTCGATGTCGAGGTAGATCCGATTTTCGATAAATATTTTTTCCAGCGAAGCATTGTGCCAATTGTCCTCAAGTTCGTTTAACCTGATTTCTAGTTCTGTACGCAGGAGCGTAAGTGTGTTGTTGGTGTTACTTCTTAGTATTTCGATAACACCAACAAAGCGAGGTTTTCCATCTTCGATAACGCAATTGTTTGGTGAAATAGAAAGCTCGCAATTGGTAAACGCGTAAAGTGCATCAATGGTTTGGTCGGGCGAAACGTTTGGTGCAAGATGGATAACAATTTCAACCTCTCCGGCAGTATTGTCATCTATTTTCCTGATCTTTATCTTTCCCTTATCGGTGGCGGCAACTATTGAGTCGATAACCGAAGTGGTGGTTGTTGAGAATGGAATCTCTTTTATCACCAGTGTTTTTTTATCAATTTGGGCAATTTTTGCCCTAATCCTTACTTTTCCACCCCGAAGTCCTTCGTTGTATTTCGAGAAATCTGCCATTCCTCCTGTTAAAAAGTCGGGTAGCAATTCAAAATCTTTTCCTTGCAAACAATCTATCGATGCATCAATAAGTTCGTTAAAATTATGAGGAAGAATTTTTGATGCCAATCCAACGGCAATACCTTCAACACCTTGTGCCAGCAACAGTGGAAATTTTACAGGCAAGGTAATGGGCTCCTTGTTTCGTGCATCGTAGGATGATTTCCAGTTTGTTGTTTTTGGGTTAAAGACCACTTCTTTGGCAAATTTCGACAGTCTGGCTTCAATGTATCTGGGAGCCGCAGCACTATCACCGGTGGCTGTATTTCCCCAGTTTCCCTGCATGTCGATCAGGAGTTCCTTCTGCCCAAGTTGAACGAGTGCGTCGCCAATTGAAGCATCACCATGTGGGTGAAACTGCATGGTATGACCGATGATATTGGCAACCTTGTTAAACCGACCATCATCCAGCCGACTCATGGAATGCAAAATACGGCGTTGTACGGGCTTGAGGCCATCATCGATTTCTGGAACAGCCCTTTCCAGAATAACATAGCTGGCGTAGTCGAGAAACCAATTCTCATACATACCTTTCAAATGGGTAATACGATGTCCGTCTTCCTTAGGCGTCAAATCAGTGTTTTCAATTCCCGTAGTGTCGTCCGTTTCGCTCATTAACTTGCTGGTAATTATTAATTTATGGCGTGTTTGTTACCTGTTATTTATGTTATTGTAAAGGGTGGCTTCAACAAAAATGGTTTTATTTTCTTAGCCGTAAAACCAGTCCTTCTGCTACCAATAGTAAAAGTGCGAAGATAATAAATAGCTTCCAAATTGGATTTTCTTTTTGTAAGTTACTTATCATTTCTTCAAATTGGTTATCTGAGTTATTGACGATGGTAAAATGGGGCAGTTTTGTCAGGTTACACAAACTATCGAGTTGGGCTGGCGTGTAATAGGCCAGGTCTGACTCCCTGCGGTTATAATTAAAAGCGACTGTGGAAATTAGGCTGTCGTGGAGTTTGATATCATAGTAACCGGATGCTAAGGTGTTGTCGTGTAATAACAGATTGATTTGGCCGAAATCGACTTTCTTTTCAGGGATAAAGGTTTGTCCACTTTCTTTGTTTATCACAACAATAGGCTCATCACCAGTATGTTTAATGTTTTTGTTTAGGATGATATGGTTTTCGCCAATGAAGTAGAATAGTTTTTCGGGCGAGCCCGAGGCTGCAGCCATGCCGCCAATTGTAGGGGCGAACAAGATGTTGGAGGCCATGCTGCTAAATGGTGGTGAGATTCCGGTTGCGAGGAGGTAAATTCTGCCTTTTCCTACCTGACGCGTTGCCAGCAGATCGTGGCCATTGAGCAAAGTGAGGAGGGACTCAACTCCTGCTTTCGACGGAAATTGATAGGCAGTATGTTGGTTAACGGTAGGTAAATCTGCATTTTCTGGTATTTTGTTAATGCTATTTTTAAACAAACTACTCTTAACCTTAATCCCGGATACGCGCGTTTTTGTGGTGTCAACGTAGGCTATTGATCCTGTTTTTGTGTTTGTCAAAAGGCTTTGTTCGCTGAGGTTATTTCCGCTAATTAACAGCAAGTTGCCGCCAGATTCCATATAACGTATTAATTGTTGTGTAAGGCCGGAACTGTATTCAGAAATACTGTTGATTATTACCAAGTTAAAGTCGAAAAGGGCATTGTAGTTGATGCGTTTTGTCTCAGCTTGGCTGAACGCAAACAAGCTATCGCTTTTAAAAAAAGACCGCAGTATTGGCGAGTTGCCCTTGTCGCTGATTGCCAGAATACTGATATGTGGGACTACGCGAAAGGTGAAAAACAGTGCATCATCAAAAGTAACAGGATAGTCTTCAATGCTGATAAGTCCGTATTTCCATCCTGAAGATTGTGGTGTGTAACTGACGCTCAAAGTAACAGAACTATAAGCAGTTAAGTCGATTCCGGCAACTCCTTTTTGCTGACCGTCGATGGTGAGCGTAACTGGCAGTTTTTCGTAATATTGAGCCGATTTATTGGTGATACGGATATAACACGTGCTTTTTTTATTGGGGATTAAGAGCGGTTCTGAAAACCAAACACTATCGGCAAACAGGTTGTTGCTTTTACTGCTTTCGAAAGGAAAGAATAAGTAGGAGAGGGAACTGTCGTTGGGCAATTGTCCGATATCTGTTTTATAGCGCTGAAAATCGGAGAAAAACAGCAGTTTGGTTTGATCGTTTTCTTTGTTTGCAAGGGTGAGTGCCACATCAGACAGGTTAGATTCTATTGGAGAGATTCTCAATTGGTCGAGTGCTGCTAAC
>CAYWNI010000028.1:0-6053 GCA_964459525.1 uncultured Lentimicrobiaceae bacterium
TACGGCCCGCTGATTAAGAGTCAGCTGCTCTGCCAACTGAGCTACGGAGAGAAACAATAGTTCCGCATTGAACAACTTTTGGCTGCTCTGCCTCCCGATTACTATCGGGAGAGCTACGGAATTTTTGCTCGGCAAAAGTAAAGCTTTTATTACAAAGCACCAATCATACTGTTTTCTTTTTTCGAAGGAGTAAAGTCGCGCACCCCACGCAAGGAGCGGTCAAAAGGAGGTTGGTTTTTGCGCAAGGTGCAAGCAATTACCCTATCTTTGCAACGGAATCGCTTAATCATGGTGATGAAAAAAACAGAAGACAAAATAACGTTTGAAAGCGCACTCAAAGTAAAAAAAGGCATCGAACAACCTTCGTTTGTAAATCCTGCTTTTACTTCTGGCGCAGAGCGTTTTAAAAAAGCCAAACCTACTGTAGATCGCTTCTTGTCTGGCATAAAGGCTGGCGACCGCAATTATCTCGGACAGGCTATAACACTTATCGAAAGTGTGCGTATTGAGGACAAAGTTCTGGCTGGCGAATTGGTGAATGCTTGTTTGCCTTTTTCAGGAAATTCAGTGCGCATTGGTATTACGGGTGTGCCTGGTGTGGGCAAAAGTACATTTATCGAAGCTTTGGGCTTGTATTTAATAAAACTGGGTAAGAAAGTCGCTGTGCTGGCCATCGATCCTAGCAGTACGCGGACGAAGGGCAGTATTTTGGGCGACAAAACACGCATGGAAGATTTAAGCGTGCATCCCGATGCTTTTATCCGACCTTCGGCCAGTGCCGGAACTTTAGGCGGCGTAGCGCGTGCTACCCGCGAAGCCATGATTTTGTGCGAAGCCGCCGGATTTGATATTGTAATTATCGAAACCGTTGGCGTGGGTCAGTCGGAAACTGCCGTAGCTCAACTTGTCGACTTCTTCATGCTGCTGATGTTGGCCGGAGGTGGCGATGAACTGCAAGGAATAAAGCGTGGTATTATGGAAATGGCCGACTTGATCGTGATAAACAAAGCTGATGGCGACAACATGCTGAAAGCCGATCTGGCTAAGAGAGAATACGCAAATGCACTGCACCTCTTCCCTCCGCTTGCCAATGGCTGGACACCAGAAACCATTACCGCATCTGCCCTAAAAAATACAGGGATAGAGCAGGCTTGGGAAATTGTTTCTAATTTTTTACAACATACGCAGAAAGCTGGTTTTTTTCAGTCGAACCGACACCAACAGTCAATTCACATCCTTGAGGACACAATTACTGCGGCATTAAACGACCATTTTTTCAAAAATGCCGACATGAAATCCCAGCTCACGATGATGGAAAAGCAGGTGCTCGCCGACAAAATTAATCCTTACGAAGCCGCTAACTTATTATTGCAGGGGTATTTTAACAAACCAAAGATTCTTTAATAAGCTAAAAGCTCAACACGGTTTCATTTTAAATCAGATGTTATGCGATTATTTCTAGATTTGCAGCCGTTTTCGCCAAAGAATACGTAGTTTTATACTTTTATTGTTCGTGAAATGAATATAATTATTGCAGGTGACGGTGAGGTAGGTTTTTATTTAGCCAGAGCGCTGGTTACTTCCAATCACAATATCACCATTGTCGACCCACATGAAGAATTGCTTAAAATGATTGAAACCCACGCCGATTTGATGACCATCGTGGGTGAATCTAATTCCGTGTCGGTGCTTAAGCAAGCTAACGTGTCGAAAGCCGATCTGGTTATTTCGGTGCTTCACGATGAGTATATAAATATCCTCACAGCCATTTTGGCAAAAAAATTAGGCGCCAAACAAACCATCGCCAGGGTAAACACCTTGGAAAACGTAAATGAAGAAAATAAAAAAATATACAATGAGTTGGGCATTGATTACCTGATTTCGCCAGAAGATATTGCTGGACATGAGGTGATTAACCTGCTACAACAACCCGCCGCTACCGAAATTTTCGAACTCTCTGGGGGTAGTTTGTCGGTTTTTTTAATCCGGATTGAAGTCGATGCGCCCGTAGTAAACAAATCGCTCAACGACATCGCTAAGGAGCACCACATGCTCGACTTTAGGGCCGTCGTTATTCACCGAAACGAAAAAACATTTATTCCTACCGGTGATGCCGTTTTTTATCCCGGCGACCTTGTGTATGTTATCACCAAGCCTTCTGCTCTCGAAAAACTTCTACAAATGGGCGGGAAGAAAAAAATGGACATCAACAACATCATGATCGTGGGTGGTGGCCGTGTGGGCAAAGTAATTGCCAAACGCTTGGAAAGCGACCTAAACATCAAGCTTATTGAAAAAGACCGCGACCGTTGTTTAAAATTAAGTGATATTCTTGAGGACACCTTACTCATCAACGGCGATGCCCGCGACATCAGTTTGCTTGAAGATGAAGGAATTGAAGGTGTTGACGCTTTTATTTCAGTTACCAACAGTTCTGAAACCAATATTCTTACCTGCCTGCATGCCAAAAAGTTTGGCGTAAAAAAAACCATCGCTTTGGTCGAAAACCTCGATTACATCGAGATTTCGCAAAGCATTGGCATCGATACCATTATAAACAAAAAATTGAGTGCTTCGAGCTACATCATCCGCCACAGCATGGGTGATGAGGTGTCGTCACTGAAATGCTTAAGTGGTATTGCTTCCGATGTGGTTGAGCTTGTGGCCAAACACGGTTCGCCAGTAACAAAAAAGCTTATCCGACACCTCAATATGCCTGAAGGGACTATCATTGGCGGCATTATCAGGGGCAAGGAGTCATTTATCGCAGTTGGTGATTTTCAGATTCTGGAAAATGACAAAGTAGTGGTTTTTGCTATCCCCAACATAAGCCAGAAAGTCGAACGGATGTTTCTTAAACCGCATCTTGGATTGTAAAAACTGAGGCCATGCCAAACCGAAATATGATTCATTATTCTATCGTCATGAAAGTGTTGAGCTTTCTGTTGATAATAGAAGCCGCGTTTATGCTCAGTAGCCTGCCTTTTGCCTGGTTTTATAACGAAGATTTCTTGCCCATGATATATGCGGCGGCCATTACCGGAACAATTGGAATAATCGGCTGGTATGCAAGCGGTAAAAAAACCCGCGACAACATTGGAAAGCGCGATGGCTACCTAATTGTGGCCCTTACCTGGGTGGTTATCTCATTGTTTGGTGCTTTACCTTTCATGTTTAGTGGTGCAATACCCAATTTTACCGATGCTTTTTTTGAGACTATCTCGGGATTCACAACCACCGGAGCAACTATATTAACTGACATTGAGGTTGTTCCAAAAAACATCCTCTACTGGCGCGCCATGACTCACTGGATAGGAGGCATGGGAATCATTGTGCTTACAGTGGCCATTTTACCCTTTTTAGGAATCGGTGGTTTACAGTTGATGATTGCTGAAATGCCCGGTATTACACCGGACAAACTACATCCACGTATGGCAGCTACGGCGAAAAGGCTTTGGGGAATTTACGTTATATTTACTGCAGCCGAAGTTTTGCTTTTGTGGGTAGGTGAAATGGACTTCTTCGAGGCGGTTTGTCATAGCTTTGCAACCATGGCTACGGGCGGTTTTTCGACACGAAATGCAAGTATAGCAGCCTTTGGTAGCTACTCACAATATGTTATCATCGTCTTTATGCTGCTGGCAGGAATTAACTTTACGCTGCACTACTTGTTCCTCCATCGCAATTTCAAAAAGGTGTTTTCGAACGAAGAACTACGGTTGTATTTTTGGATTATATCCATGGTAACTGTTTTTCTAACAGTAGGTTTGCTCATGTCGAAGTACAGTGGTTTTGAAAGTGCTTTTCGCGATACATTGTTTACTGTCACCTCCATTATTACTACCACCGGATTTGTAACTGCCAATTATTACCAGTGGCCATCCTACCTTTGGATTCTGGTTTTTGCGCTGATGTTTATTGGAGGAAGTGCTGGATCGACCGGCGGTGGTGTGAAGGTAATCCGCCATTTGCTTTTGCTGCGCAATTCATGGCAGGAACTTAAGCGCAGCATCCATCCACAGGCCATCATCACGGTGAAATACAACGGGAAATCGGTATCGCAGCAGCTTATTTTTAACGTGATGGCTTTCTTCCTGGTTTACGTCCTCCTGTTCTCGGCAGGAACAATTATACTCTCACTGTTAGGAAACGATTTTGAAACATCAATTGGCGCTTCCATTGCCTCGTTGGGCAACATTGGCCCCGGTATCGGGCATGTTGGCCCCGTTGACAACTACGCCTTTTTCTCGCCTTTTTCGAAGTGGTTGCTTTCGTTTTTGATGTTACTCGGTAGGCTGGAGTTGTTTACGGTGTTAATCGTGATTTCTCCGGTGTTCTGGCGACGTTAGTTATTTGCTGTTGGTACTAAAATGCATCAAGAACGATTTAATAAAAGCGTCCAAATCGCCATCTAGTACCTCATTTACATTACTGGATTCCAAGCCAGTGCGCACATCTTTTATGAGTTTGTAAGGATGTAATGTATACGACCTTATTTGCGAACCCCACTCAATCTTCTTTTTGCTGCCTTCTATCTCATCAATGGCTTCTTGCTTTTTACGCAACTCGATTTCATAAAGTTGTGAACGAAGCATCTGAAGAGCCTTTTCACGGTTTTGTCCTTGCGAGCGGGTTTCCTGACACTCGATAATCAAGCCCGAAGGCTCATGCCTCAGGCGAACAGCCGTTTCCACTTTATTCACGTTTTGTCCACCTGGACCACTCGACCTGAAAGTGTCCCAACTGATGTCGGCAGGATTTATTTGGATATTAATGGTGTCGTCGACTACAGGATAAACATACACCGATGCAAAGCTTGTGTGGCGACGGTTGGCCGAGTCAAATGGGGAAAGCCGAACCAAACGATGTACTCCATTTTCACCTTTTAGGTAACCAAACGCATAATCCCCTTCAAATTGCAGGGTTACTGATTTAATGCCTGCAACATCCGCCTCCTGATAGTCTAATTCCTTTACTTTAAAATTATTACGCTCACCATAGCGGATATACATACGCATGAGCATCTCAGCCCAATCCTGACTTTCTGTTCCACCTGCTCCCGGATTTATTTTCAAAATGGCATCAAACGCATCTTCTTTGTTGCTTAGCATCTGTAGGAATTCAAGGTCGGCTATTTTGCCCTCCATCAGGTTGTATTGCACATCCAGCTCTTCGGATGTAGCTTCCCCTTCGGCGTGAAATTCTTGTAATACGCTTAGGTCATTGCCCATTTCTTCAGCCTCGTAATAGGCCTCTACCCAACGCTTTTTTTCTTTTATCTTTATAAGGATTTGTTCGGCTTTTTTTGGATCGTCCCAAAAAGCGGGAGCTTGGGTTTTTTCTTCTTCCTCTTCAATCTCTATTTTTTTTCGATCCACGTCAAAGATACCTCCTCAAGGCATCAAGCCTCTCGGTAAGTAATTTCTTACCCTCTGTTGAAAACATATTGCTTTATTTTTTGCAAAGGTAGTGATTTGAGCCCAATGACTTCCATTAAGGACTAAATCTCACCTTTCACCACACGCCACGCCAAGGAAGGCTGAAAACCTTTTTGTTGCGCATACACTACTAGTTTGGCTTGCTCCTTGTAGGTTTCTGACTCGGTTTTCTTTTTTCTAGAAATGAGGGTTTTTAATATGTTGATGTATTCATCATCTTCTATGGCGCCAATAGCCATTTGGATAAAAAGATCGGGGACCTGCTTCTGACGAAGGGCATAAATAATTTTATTCTTGCCCCATTTGTTTTGCCTGAGTTTACTTATTGCAAAAATATTGGCATAACGTTCTTCATCTATAAAGCCTTCATGCTCAAGAATCAATAGAATTTTTTTAACTGTGCTTTCTGTCGCCAACCAACTTTCGAGCTTTGTTTTTGTTTCAAAGAGCGATCTTTCCTGAAATGCACAGTAGTTTCTTGCTTTATCCAACAAACGGTTTTGTTCAGGACTCATAACCCAAGTTTTTTAGACCACTAAACTAATATAAATGATTGAATGATTCAAAGGTTCAAACTTGGGTTCAGGTTTTAGATAATTATGTTGTGCAATTTCT
>CAYWNI010000028.1:6153-14313 GCA_964459525.1 uncultured Lentimicrobiaceae bacterium
ATTCAAAGGTTCAAACTTGGGTTCAGGTTTTAGATAATTATGTTGTGCAATTTCTGAAATTTATACGGCAAAAAGCACGTAAGGATTGATTATTAGACTTATATAGCCATAAAACCTTAATTGTTTGAAAAATAGTGTAGGGTTATGTCAAAAACAAGAACCTCTTTGCCGTATGCCAGATTGGAAGGAATGATGAGTTTTATCTTTCCCCCTTCGCCGATCATCTGAATACCTTCCTGCCATCCTAAGATAAGTTTGTACAGCTCAAAAGTTATATACTTGCCATCGTCAACAGCTTGTCCGCTAAGCGTATATCCTGCATAGGTTACTGTAACTGTTGAGTATAGTGTTGGATGTACTTCATCACCAGGTTCTGATATTTTGTAAAACAAGCCTGTTTCGGTAAACTCACCAGAAATTCCGTTTTCAAGTATGTAAGCTTCAATAAGTCCACGGTCTATTTCACCCTGATTGGCATCGGAATCTTTTTTACAAGACGTTGTAAATATTAACAACGAAAACATTATCGAAGCAAAAACTAGCCTAAATTTTAGGGATTTCATCATGATTTTTACGTTAAGAAAAGTTCAAGTGGCAAAACTAGGAAAATATGACCATCTTAGAGCCTCGTTTTGAATCCGGTTATTTTCTTTAATAAAGTTGTACAGAAACACCGAAACGGAGTCTCAAATCGGTATGATTCTTGGCAACCTAACGTGGCGCTTCAATCAAAAAACATCAAAAAATAGGTATTTCAACTGTTTTAGGTGTATATTTGTTCTGACATGACAATTATTTACTTAATTCTTAAACAATGAAACGGATTCTATTTTTCACTCTTTTCTTAGCATTCTTGGCTGGCTGTAGCTCTCTTACCGTTACTTCCGACTGGGATAAAAGCATTGATTTCGACAGCTTTACAACCTACAGTCTTCTTCCTTGGGACCAGCACAACGATTCTATTGTAAATCCTTTTCAAAAAGAAAGATTACTGGCAGCCATCAAAGATCAAATGAATGAGCGGGGATACCAGTTTGCGGAAACCAATGGAGAGCTGGCAGTATCAATCTACATCACGCTGAAAAACCAAACCGGATACTCAGCTTACACTGATCATTACGGCATGTATGGCAGTGGTTGGGGATATGGAGTACCTTGGGGATTTTATGGCCCTGGTTATGGAGGATTTAATGGGATAAACTCAACCACAGTTACACCCTACAATTATACCGAAGGCACTATTGTTTTGGATGTGTTTAATACCAAAGACAAAAAACTCATCTGGCAAGCGGTTGGCACTGGCGTTGTAAGTGGAAACCCGCAACAAACCGAAAAAAGTATTCCCAAAGGAATAGGCAAAATGTTTGCTTCTTACCCAAAAAAACCAATGAACACAAAATAAACTTTGCACTATTTATACGAAACCATGAAAAAATTACTTCTACCTCTGATTGTCCTGTTTCTGTTCTCATGCAGTTCGATACAGGTTACCAACAACTACGATAATTCCGTAAATTTCAAATCGTTTAAAACTTTTAGTTTGTATCCATGGGATAAAGATTTAGATAAAACCATCAATGCATACGACAAACAAACCATCCTCGATGCCGTGAAAAATGAAATGGAACGCAGAGGTTACCAATATGTGGAAAAAAATGGAGAGCTAATTGTTTCCACCTTTGTGATTTTAAAGGATAAAACCGATTTTCAAGCTTACACAAACCATTATGGCGGATATGCCGGATACGGCGGAGGCTGGGGGTATTATGGCTCTCCTTGGGCATACGGTTATGGATGGGGACCCAGTTATAGCACCACAACTGTTTCCAGCCGTAACTATGTGCAGGGGTCGCTGTTGATCGATATATTTGAGCTGGGCACGAAAAAGCTTGTTTGGCAGGGAATTGGTACTGGCGAAGTAGACGATGACCCAGCAACAAGAGACCGGAATCTACCTAAAAACATCTCGCATATTTTTAGAAAATACCCGATCCCGAAAAAGAATAAGTAGAGTAACAATTATATCATTTGGCGCTTTATTGTAGAGACTACTTAAAAAGCAAATACGCCAACACCATGTCCTGACTTCAAACTTGGCGTCAAGGCAAAAGCTATTTTCCTATCACGACTGAACCCACTGAGGTCCTTTAGTTTGCTGTTTATGTATGCTCTTTCGTAGTAGGCCTGTCCAAAATCTACGTTCAGGTCTATGGCGCAACTCAACAGTCGGTGTGCCTCAAGTAGCTGATGGCGCCCCGTTTCCGGATCGTCTTGATACAATAATTTAGCCTGAGCCAGCAGGTAAGCAGGTAGTTGTTCACGGTCGATAACCGGATTGAGACTAGACACAGCTTTGCCGTAAGCTTTGCGTTGATAATGAATATGAAAAAGAGCGTAAGCAGCCTTATGGTAACCGCTACACCGTTCCAAACTCAATGTGTAAGCATTAATAGCCTCTTGCAGGCGGTTTAATTTGTAGTACGCGTTGCCAAGGTTATAAAAAAGCTGGTGGGTATTTATCCCTTTCGATAGAGCCTTAAGGTAATCAGAAACTGCTTGTGTATGGTTTTGAAGATAATAATTTGCATTTCCTGAATATAGGTAGGCGCTCGCCAGTTCGGGATTGAGATAAAGCGCTTTATTAAACTGAACAAGGGCTTCGTTGTAGTTTTTGAACTTTAACAACGCTATCCCCAACATAAACCATCCCATTTCATATTCAGGATAAAGGGTTATCATATCTTCGGCCGATAATTTCATACTCGACCAGTTTTTATCGTTTTCGTGTTTTTGAATAGTCGATTTGAGCCGAAAATAGCCATTACCGCCAGGAGTTATCCGACTGTATTCCTTATTATTATTGTTGACATTCATGTAGATGTGTCGTTTATTTGTACTAAATACGAGCTTTAAGAGTAAAAACGAAGCCGGTTCACGAAATGAAACTTCATTTTTTAAAAAGTAAAAATACAAATAAATCAATATTGGGCGCAAAATGTCAACCCTCAGCTTATTTTATGTCGCGGCGGGTGAGGATTGTTGTAATTAACCACAAATATAACGCTAACCAGCCTAAGGCAATTGCGAGGGTTTTAAACGGGATATAATCCTGAATTTCGATAAATACATAGCGGCCAAAAGGCACTGTAATGAGGTTGTTGAGCGACTGTATTGGAAAGAAAGCTGTCACTTCCGGCCAGAAAGTATCACGAAAAAAGGGTGCGTTGGTAAGTATAGCACTGGCAATGGGTTCAAACATCATGGAATACAAAAAGAGCAACACGATAACAAATCCAGCTTTTTTTATGATAAGCGCCAGTAAAAAGGCCAGTGAGCAATACACCACAATATCAAGAAAGTAGGCAAACAGAAACTCCATTTCATCAAAAATAAATCTTGCTTCCCAAACATGTGAATAAACGCTACCGGTGATCAGTCCGTTTAAAAATAAAAACAGCGTGCTAACAACAGCCAGAATGACAATCAACATCAATTTACCCGCCAAATAACGCCGTTTACTTATCCCGTCGATTATATTCTGGCGTAGGGTGTTGTAGGTAACATCGTTGTTTACAGAAATAATCACAATAAAGGCCAGCAGTATTTTTGCATAGCTTCCCAGATAAGTCATGTTTTGCCAGATATCGGGAAAATCATAAATAGGAACAATGGTTGGGTCGATGCCATTAAAGTCTGCTCCCTGATTTTTGAGCCATTCAAGCAAGAAAACCCCACCTGATGATATTACTGTTAAAGCAAGCAGGTACATGCCAAGCAATATCCAGAAAACACGGTAGTTTCTGATCTTCAGCCATTCGAGTTTTATTGCATCAATCATGGTCTTTGAGGATTTTTAGAAATTCTTTTTCAAGACTATTCGTATGGGTGATAAGTCGCTTGAGCACCACGTCGTTGGTAAAACAATGGTTGTTTATTTCAGATGCTGAATATCCCGATTTAAGTGTAATAAGCAGGGCGTTATGCGTTTCGGTTAACTGTTCCGTCCCCGGAAAATCGTAAACAATATTTTTGAGGTATTCATGATCGCAATCTGCTGATATTTCAACTTTATTCAGTTCTTGCAAAGTGTCCTCTACGTTTCCTTCATGAATTTTTACTCCTTTGCGAAGCACACAAAAATGGGTGCACACTTTTTGAACTTCATCGAGCAGGTGGCTCGCCATGATAATGGTTTTGCCCTGACTTGCAACATTGGTAATTAAGTCCCTAACTTCGGCAATTCCTTCAGGATCGAGGCCATTGGTAGGCTCATCCAGAATAAGAACAGGTGGATCGGAAACCAAAGCTGCCGCAATGCTTAGCCGTTGTTTCATACCCAAACTAAAGGTTTTAAATTTATCATCCTTACGATCGTAAAGGTTCACTTGTCTCAACACCTTGTCGATAAGGGTGGGATCGCATTTTTTGATGTGGGCAGATATTTTTAAGTTTTGAGCAGCAGTTAGGTAAGGATAAAAGCTTGGCGTTTCTAGTATTGCGCCGATTTTTTTTCTGGCTTCTTCATTGGCTGTATTCGTAAACCAATTGTAATGCCCGCTTGTGGGTGCAATTACATCAAGAATCATCCCTAGCGTGGTGGTTTTACCGCTTCCATTTGGACCCAGAATGCCATAAATCTGTCCACTTTCAATAGTCAGCGACAGATTATCGACCGCCGTAATACGCCCGTACTTCTTAGTCAGGTTGTTGATGGTGAGGGTTCTGGCCACGTTTTTTTGTGTTTAATTGAAAAATGTCGAGCATATCGCCTTGTTGAAACTTTTGAAACAGTTCGGGTATTTTACTCCACCCGATAGCTCCTTTCAGGTAATATGCCTGGGTTTGTTCGCCTTGTTGAAAAATCCCAACAAAAACACTCGAATTGTCGTTTTCAAGTCCGTAAAGTAGAAAAAGGTTGCTGCCACCATACATGGCCATATATTCTTCGTAACCAGCCTCCTGATATTGTTTTATCATTTGCCTATACGATTTGTCGGCGCTAGCGGTAGAGTCGAGCGTGTAAATTACTAGTTTTTCTATGCTGTTTACCACATCGTAAAACTCATGATTTTCCGATTGATCGATCATGCGTAAAGTACTTGGGTATAGGCAATAGGTTCGTGTTTTTACACTATCAGTATATTGGCTGATTATTTCTTGTTGCGCCCAAAGGGGCTGCAAGAGCCCCGTTAGGATCAACAAAATGAAATATTTACTTATTGTCATGGTGCATTCTGCCTAAATCTTCTAGCCCTTGTACTTTCATATCGCGGGCAATGCGAGAGATGTTTTTGAGATCAATTTCGCCGTAAAGGCTCAAAAGTACAAATTTATTTCCGCCGCCTACTACCATCACCAACTCTTCGATGATTCCGTTGTTTTCTTTAATCGAAAACAGCATGTTTTGATCTGGATCAGCTACTGTCATCAGCTCGGCATATCCGGCTTTGTTGATGTCGGAGCTGGCTTTTTTAAACAAGGTTACGGCATCGCCAATACTGTCGGCCATTACCATTTTTAAACCTTTAAGTTTACTTACAGCTTCCAGAAATTCTTGCTCGGCTTCTGTTCCGGCTTCCATTTCGGTAAACATCGAGAACATCTTACTGCTTACCGATACTTTGGTAAATTGATCGTTATCGGCATACTTATTAAAATAAGAGGTGATAACTTCGCCTTGGGCGAATAACCCGACTGACAGAAATGCCAGTGCCATAAAAATGATTCCTTTTTTCATGTGATTTTAGTTTTAAAGTTAATTTGAATTGTTTTTGTTAGAAATAATGTCTTTTGGTTTGTTTATTTGATTTAATTGATATGTACTCAGGTTTTTGCCTTCGTTAAGTCCGTTTGACACCAACAGCAGGGCGTTTCGCGTAACCTCCATCGCCATTTCAGGATCTTGAATCGCGTATTCTGACCGTGAGCCCTGTCGTTGTGATAACCCTACAATAACGAATATACCAATAACCAGAACTGCGGCTACAGATGCCCACCAGTAGTAGGTGCGCTTGGCGGGATGTTGAAATGTAGTTTTTGAAATCACCTGTTGGCGTTTGTCAATGGCTTTAAAATAGCTTGTTTCGCTATTTTTTTCATCTAATGAACCGAGTTGCATTTTAAGCAGGCGTTCTTCTTCAACGGTTGTTTCGGCCCGCCAGTATTTTTCTAAAAGTAGTTTAGTTTGCGAGTCCATAGTTGTCAATTTTATAGATTAGTTCTTTGATTTTTTCTCTGGTTCTGAAAAGGGAAATCTTAACATCGGCAAGCGTAAGCGACAGGATATCTGCAATTTCCTGATACGAGAGTTCTTCAACTTCTCGCAAGTGGAAAATCTCACGGTGTTTGGATGGTAAGCCTTCAATAATTTTATTGAGCCAAGCTTCTTGGTCGTTGAGAAGTAGCTTATGATCAGCCCGACTTTGGTCTGGTTGCTCCGCTTTTTCGATCTGCAAAAGATTAAAACGGTTTACCTTTACCCAGTCGTAACACTGGTTGCGGGTAATGCGCATAGCCCACGATTCAGGATTGTCGATGGTGGAAATAATTTCGCGTTTTTTCCAGATTTTTATCAGACATTCTTGTACCACGTCATGAGCGTTTTCGGGTGATTTCAGTATCGACAAAGCGTAACGGTACATTTTTTCACGTACCGGCATTATTTGTGTATCGAATAGCTCTTTTGACATATCGGTTGAAGACGACAGGAATTGGTTAAAGTTACAAAACTGATGATTTTTTTGTAAACCAATCAAATAACAGGTGCGACTTGCATCGTTTTTAGCACTTTTATTGTCATGTGTGAGGGTCAGAAATGGTACGCAATAATTTTACAATGGTATTTTGATTATTTTTGCGGCTTTAACATTTAATTAACAGCCAGTTGGAGTCGAAATATATTTCTTCGTAGATTATAAAAATTAAAGGCATTGCACATGTACATTTTTTTCTTCCGTTCAACACATAGTGCCATTCTTTATTCGGGTTAGTTAAAAAACAGTAATAACAACAATTAAATTAAATACATGAGAATTCAGTTTATTACCGCTCTGGCGGCTCTAATTCTGCTAACATCAGCCTGGATGCCAGCGAATATAAAGGCACAGCAAATTGCTCCTGCCAAAATTTCAAGAGCAGTTCATTTTGATGTTTCAAAACCCCTGCGCGACATTGATCCTATTCCGATGGGGTTGCGCAAAAGGACATGGAAAAATAAGGTTATTCCCAACAAACTCCACCTAACTCATGAGTTGGAAAACACACCACTCCCCACAGGGCCTGACCCAGTTTTGCAGAGCAATCAACGCAGCACAACTGGAACGCCACAGATAAACGCCAATTTTTCGGGTATCACGAACACCTATGGTGTAGCACCTCCCGACACCGATGGCGATGTGAGCCTTGATCACTATTTTCAAATGGTGAACAGCGGGTTTGCTATCTGGGACAAAACCGGCAATCTGCTCTATGGCCCCGCCGACAATATTACCTTGTGGGATGGTTTCTCTGGGCCTTGGTCGAGCACCAATGATGGTGATCCGATTGTGCTTTACGATGAATACAGCGACCGATGGATTGCCAGCCAATTTTCGTTACCCTATCACCCAAGTGGCCCTTACTATGAACTTGTAGCTGTGTCTGAAACCAACGACCCGCTTGGGGCTTGGTACCGATATGCTTTTGAGTTTGACGCCATGCCCGATTACCCAAAATTTGGAGTTTGGCCTGATGGTTACTACTTTACCACAAACCTGTTTAGTAATGGCGGATTTTCAGGTGGAGGCTTAAGCATTCTTGATAGGAGCGCTATGCTTGTTGGAAATCCAGATGCTGAGATGATCTTTTTTATAATTGGTACAGACTGGTCAAACCACAGCAGTTTTTTACCTGCCGATTCTGACGGAGAAATGATGCCTCCTGAGGGTTCTCCATCTTACATGGTAAACATGGGCAACAACCAATTGCGTGTTTACGAAATTGTTGTCGACTGGGAAAATACAGGCGAATCCACGATCGAAAAAATACATACACTAGCCACACAGCCTTTCGCTACTAACGGTATTAATATTCAGCAACCCGCTACCAGCCAGACGCTAAGCACGCTAGCCGGACGACTTATGTACCGGTTGCAATACCGTAACTTTGGCGACTACCAAGTAA
>CAYWNI010000029.1:0-14211 GCA_964459525.1 uncultured Lentimicrobiaceae bacterium
TGAAGGCGATATTGTAACTGCTTGTTCAGGAGGTAGCTGGGGTAAATCGGCAATCTTTGAATATGACAACATAATTATATTAAATACAAGTACATTACGCTTGAGATTTTTTAATGATTTGGGGAGTAATAGATATCTGTATTATTTAACAAAAACAGATTATTTTAAAAAGAGTTTAAGTTCGTATTCAACAGGACAACAACCTAATTATGGTTATTATCATTATTCGAGAATACCAATTCCACTCCCCCCACTCCCCGAACAACAACGCATCGTAGCCATTCTCGACCAAGCCTTTGCCGCCATAGCAAAAGCAAAGGCCAATGCCGAACATAACCTGCAAAACGCCAAAGAACTTTTTGAAAGCTATTTGCAAGGGGTGTTTGAAAATAAAGGGGATGATTGGGAGGAGAAAAGGTTGGGGAAAATAGCCAAGGTAATTGGAGGATATTCTTTCAAAAGTGTTGATTTTCTTAAACAAGGGAAATACCAAGTTATCAGGATGGGGAACGTTCGTCCAGGAATAATAAGGGAGAAAGAGAGTCCAGTATTCATTGATGAATTAGAAGAAAACATACTTAATAAAGCCTTGCTATTGCCTGCTGATGTTATAATAACTCAGACCGGAACTAAGAAAAAAAGAGATTATGGATTTACTGTTATAATTGACAAAAATAACTACCTCTTAAACCAACGTATTTCCGCAATTAGGTTTGGCGAAAATTACTTACCTAAATTCTTTCTTTATTTTTCATGGACAAAAATGTTTAAAGACCAGTATTTTGCGAATGAAACTGGTACAGTTGGGCAAGGTAACGTCGGGATTGGTGCAATCACTAATGCTCGAATTCCTTTTACTTCTGTTAAGGTACAATTAAGTGTAATCAATAAACTCGATGCCCTTTCAGCCGAAACCAAAAGGCTGGAAGCCATTTATCAGCAAAAAATAGTAGATTTGGAGGAGTTGAAAAAAAGTGTGTTGCAGAAGGCGTTTAATGGGGAGTTATAAAAACATGGAAGAAAACACAAAATTCGATAAAAAATCATTGCGCTTCTTGAAAGGCAAACAAACCGATTGGGACGAATTGGCAAAAGATTGTGTTGCTTTTGCCAATGCACATGGGGGAGACATCATTATTGGCATAGAGGACAATGAAAATCATCCTCCATCAGGTCAAATCATTAAGGATAAATATTTACCTGAAATCATCCAGAAAAACATCGTTCAACGATCGGTTAATGTGGCTGTTGCCGTTACCAAAGAAATCCATAAGAATAAAGCAGAATACCTTAAAATACAAGTTTTTCGCAATGCCCAAACCATTGCTTCGACAACCGATGGAAAATACTATATACGAGTGGCTGATGGTTGCCGGCCAATTCCACCCGATGAAATGGCCAGATTAGCTGCAGATAAAAATGCTTTTGTTTGGGAAGAACAAACTACAAAAAGGGTTAACAAATCAAATGTTGATGAAAAAAAGAAAGCCGCTTTTTTGTCTGAAATCAGAAAATCTCAACGGGTCAGTTCTTTTATTAAAGAAATGTCAGATGATGAATTAATTGAATATTATTTCATTAAAAAAGGAGAATGGCTTACTAATTTGGGTATTCTATGGGTTGGGCAAAGAAACGACAGAGCCTCCTTATTGTACCCTCCGGCAATTCAAATAATACGGTATAACGAAAATGATGAAAAGGTTTGGAAGCTTTTATTGGATGAATATTTTTTAAATCCTAAAGAGTTACTTGAAAAAGTATTGAACGATGTACCCGATTGGCAAGAAAGCATGGAAGTATCGGAAGGTATGTTCAGAAAAAATATACCCTACTTCCCGATAGAAGTGGTTAGAGAGCTTGTTGTTAATGCATTAGTGCATCGCACCTATACTACTAGAGGTGATATCTTTATTAATATTTTCCCCGACCGTTTGGAAATTCATAGTCCCGGAAGATTACCTTATGGAGTGACTCCACAAAATATATTAAGTCAATCCATTAGGAGAAACGAACATCTATCAAAAATTTTCTACGATTTAGGATTGATGGAAAAAGAAGGAAGTGGATTTGATTTAATTTATGCCAAACTATTGGGCTCCGGAAAACCACTTCCCATTGTAAGAGAAACAAATGAAAGGGTTACGGTAATAATTAAAAAACAATTTGTAAGTAAGGAAGTGGTTCGGTTGATGGATAAAGCAAACTCTGAATTTACATTGAAACAGAAAGAAATTATTTCCCTTGGTTTACTTGCTCAGCAACAGTCGTACAGTGCAATAGAAGTGTCTAAAATATTAAATCAGAATGAAGATCAGGGTTTAAGAAATTGGCTGGGCAGATTATTGGATTTTGAGTTAATCCTTAAAACAGGAAAAGGAAAAGGGACTCAATATTCAGTAAATCCGGAATTTGTAAGAAAAATTAACTTTAAAGGCAAAACTAATTTAAAAAATATTGAAGATTACAGGTTAGAGGAATTAATATATAAGGACTTAAATGCATACCCCAAAAGCGGCTTTAGTGATATTCATAAAAGGATTGGCGAGGAAATTAATGAGTTTAAGATTAAACGGATGCTGAGAAAAATGTGTGATAATAAGGTTTTAGCCAAAGAAGGAGAAAGAAAATTTACTAAATATTTTATAGAGCAAACCATGCAAGAAAACACATAAATGCTTTATAAACCGCTTTATAAAACCATGCTTCATTATATTTAAACGTCTGTAAACCAAACATAAACCTATAAACCTGAAAATATATGAACGAAGCAGAAACCAGAGCAGAACTTATCGACCCTAAGCTAAAGGCATGTGGTTGGGGTGTAGTAGAGGGTTCAAAAATACTGCGTGAACGTGATGTTTGTAAAATTACAAATGGCAGAATACAAGTAGGCGGGGGCAGAAAAAAACCACTCTTTGCCGATTATATTCTCGTTTACAAAAACGTAAAACTGGCTGTTGTTGAAGCAAAAAGCGATGAACAACAAGTGGGCGAAGGCGTGGCTCAGGCAAAACAATATGCCGCCAAACTGCAATTGGAAACCACCTACTCTAGCAACGGAAAAGAGATTTACCAAATCTGCATGAAAACCGGTTCAGAGGGATTGGTAAGCGATTACCTTTCTCCACAAGAAATGTGGGACAAAACCTATCCCTCATCCGCTGATACCGGCCTTGCGATAATAGACAATACATCTACCGAAAAGTGGCGTGAAACCTTTGCGGAAATCCCTTTCGAAGACAAAAGCGGTACTTGGCAGTTGCGCTTTTATCAGGAAATTGCCATACGAAACACCCTAGAAGCCATTGCACAGGGCAAAGAACGAATTTTACTCACAATGGCCACAGGTACGGGAAAAACACCCATTGCTTTTCAAATTGCCTGGAAACTGTTTCACGCCCGATGGACCTTAAGCCGGGATGGCCAACGAAGGCCAAGAATCCTGTTTTTAGCCGACCGCAATATACTTGCCGACCAGGCCTACAATTCATTTTCAGCCTTTCCAGAAGATGCGATGGTTCGCATAAAACCCAGTGAGATTAAGAAAAAAGGGAAGGTTCCTACCAACGGCAGCATCTTTTTTAGCATTTTTCAAACCTTCATGTCGGGCACAGATAAAGACGGGAACTCCGAACCCTATTTTGGCGATTATCCAAAGGATTTTTTTGATTTTATCATTATTGATGAATGTCACCGTGGCGGAGCAAATGATGAAGGGAACTGGCGGGGGATTTTAGAGTATTTTTCACCAGCCGTGCAATTGGGACTTACCGCAACGCCCAAACGAAAAGACAATGTGGATACCTATAAGTACTTTGGCGACCCGGTTTATATCTATTCGCTAAAGGAAGGGATCAACGATGGTTTCCTTACACCGTTCAAGGTAAAACGCATCAAAACCACCCTGGACGATTATATCTATACCAGCGATGATTCCATTATCGAGGGGGAAATAGAAGAAAGAAAACTTTATCAGGAACACGACTTTAACCGGATAATTGAAATAAAGGAAAGGGAAGCAAAGCGTGTCCAGATTTTTATGGACGAAGTCAACCAAAAAGAAAAGGCCATCATTTTCTGTGCTTCGCAAGACCATGCAGCCGCAGTTAGAGACCTGGTAAATCAATACAAAAAGAGCACAGATCCCAATTACTGTGTACGGGTAACAGCCAACGACGGAGAAATAGGCGAACAGTTTTTACGGGAGTTTCAAGACAATGAAAAAACGATACCCACGGTATTAACCACCTCCCAAAAACTGTCCACCGGTGTCGATGCCCGGAATATTCGCAACATCGTATTAATGCGTCCGGTAAATCAAATCATCGAGTTTAAGCAAATAGTGGGACGGGGAACCCGTTTGTTCGATGGCAAAGAGTTTTTTACCATTTACGATTATGTGGATGCCTATCTGCGGTTTTCTGACCCCGAATGGGATGGAGAACCCGTTGAAGAAGAACCTTGCTCAGTCTGTGGCGAAAACCCTTGTGTATGTGTTACAAGGCTGCCAAAGCCATGTCCAGTTTGTGGTCATCGTCCTTGTGTTTGCGTTAAAGAACCACCAGCGCCTTGTTATAAATGTGGGCAACGACCATGTGTTTGTATAAAGAAGGTCAAAGTAAAATTACGGGATGGGAAGGAACGGGAAATAAAACATATAATCGCTACTTCGTTTTGGAGTGCCGAAGGCAAACCCATCCCGGCAGAGGAGTTTCTACAGAATTTATTTGGCGAACTACCCAATTTCTTCAAAAGCGAAAAAGAATTGCGGACTTTATGGAGCAATCCAATGACACGGAAAACATTGCTTGAAAGATTGGATGAGGCCGGTTTTGGTAAAGAGGAATTAAGCACCCTACAGCACCTCATTGACGCAGAGAAAAGTGATCTGTACGATGTACTGGAATATGTGTTTAATAGCGACATAAAGCCTATAACAAGAGAAGAAAGGGCAAACAGAGCAGAGGCCACAATATTTGCCTTGCTCAACGACAAACAAAGGGAATTTATCGCCTTTGTGCTGAGCAAATATATCGAAACCGGCGTAGGCGAACTTGACCAGGATAAATTGCCCGTCTTGCTGACCAACAAATATCAAACGCTCGAAGATGCGCGAGAAATTTTAGGAGATCCTGCAAACATAAGCTCTCTGTTTATCGACTTTCAGAAGTATTTGTATGAGGAGAGGGTGGCTTAGATTGAACATTTCCTAGTTTATTAAAACAAAATAATTGGAATTATCCCGATATAATATTTAAAGATGCATATCATAAACAATGAAATGTTAATATTATTTTTGTTGGCAGATATTAATCTGTTATTTTTATTCGTTTCTTCGTATAGGAATTAATCATCGCACTTTTATTTCTTGTTAAGAAATGTTTTATCTTTAGTATTTTTTATCTTTTTTGCCACCAAAAAACACAAAGCCATGCTATTAGCAAAAAAAAAGTCTGGTCAATCATTTGAATTGTACATCTCTTTGATAGACAATTTTTCTAATCATGAGCGGGATGTGGTTGAGCTTTTTTCATTAATTATACATCAATCTAAAGGGCTTGCTACTAAAGAAATCAATTATTATCAGGTTGATCGAAAGATTTATCCTATTGTTTCTCATTTAGCTATAACAAACAAAGATTTTATAAAATCTTTGAATCCGGATGACTTAAAACAAAAAGATCTCTCAACAATAAAAGAATTATTGCAGAAAAGTATTGTTGATTAGGCTTAGATTATGGACAAGCGATTAATTGATCTTTATCGTTGTAAATTAAATGATTTACTAGATAACTTAAAGGGTAATCATTATTCAGATACTCGTCTAAATGTACATCAAAGCTGTTTGCTTGAGCTATTTAACATCGTAAGTAATAAGATTGAGTCGAAAGAAATTGATGTTTCTTTAAGCAGTAACATTAATTCTATTAAGGAAGTGTTCGATTTCCTTTTGAATAACATAATATATTTAGAGGACAGTACATTAAATAATATTCCTTATGAAACAATATATTGTCTGGATCTCGCATTAAAGGAATGGTCATTAAATGATGATATCGAGTATATAATTGTTACCACCTTAAGGCACAACAACTACTTTTTTGATGGCACTCTTGCTTTTACTGATAATATTTATAATTATGTATCATTACTTTTTGGTGTAGATTTTCAATACCGATTAATTCAAATATCGATTCCCAAAAGAGATGTAAATGACTATATGCTCAACGGTGTATTGTATCATGAATTAGGCCATTTTGTGGATAGAAAATACAGAATAACACAAAGGATTATTGACACGGAATATTATATGGAAAATAGGGAAGTTCAACTTAACAAATATTACCATCTTGCAGAAAGTTTTGCTGATATTTTTGCTTCTCAGTATTCCCCCTATACTATTCAATATACATTGCGTTTTCTTGCTCCTGACGCAAAAGGTAGCTTTACGCATCCATCAACCAAAGATAGACTTGAGCTAATTCAAAATTTTATAAATGGCATTCCAAATGACACCACTAAAAAATTATCTCTTGCTACTAGCTACGTATTAAGCAAGGATTTGAAAAAAAGGTTTTCTACAATCAATTATTCTGATTTTTATAATCTAATCCCAACTATTGTTAACAAAGAAGATGAATTACATGGTTTATTCCATTCAGTATGGGATATTTGGATGAATCACAAAGATCAATTTGTTAATATGGATGATTCAATAATTTATAGATTATTAAATAACCTAATAGAAAAATCAATAAGCAATTATGTGGTTCAAAAAGAATGGGAAAACCATGCATCTACATAGAAAAGATATTTTAGAGAGGTTAAATAAAGACCTTTTTATAAGGCCACTTCTTAACGATGACCAAATAGGTCAGCTAACTATTGATCTCAGAATAGGTACTGATTTTCTAGTTTCTTTTCAGGGTCGTGACTCATATATTAATGCTTCATTTGAAAAGCAAGATTCTCAACCAATAAGAGGATTTTTTGCCCCTACGAGAAGAAAGCTTGGAGAAGAAATCTTACTTCACCCTCATCAAACTGTATTGTGCTCTTCCTTGGAGTATATCAAACTCCCACAAAACATTTATGCGATTTTAAACATGCGTAGTTCTTTTAGTAGGCTTGGTCTTTCAATTTCAACTATTGTTTTGCCGGGATACTGCGGATGTATATCGCTTGAGGTTACAAACACAAACAATAATCCAATTAAAATAGCCGTTGGGTCTAGAATTGTGCAGGCTAGACTTTTACAATTGGAGCAATCCTCAGAGTACAATTATGGTTTCCGAAAATATGTTGGTCAAGTTAGACCTGAAACATCTCGAATATCTTTAGATTCTGACCTAGAATTGCTTAAGCGTATCAAAGAAGGTAGATAATTTTATTTTTGGATATACCTGCCATATTGTGTCAAAAGATTTTAATTTGGCAGAAAACATATGACATGGACAATTTAGACTAATGTTATTGCAAAAAAGAACCCGGTATTTAACGCAGCATCATCAGTATTGTTCACAATGTCCTCCTACATCCTAGATGGATCGTGCCGGAGTTCTTTTGTAGCCCACAATATTGCCTCTTACATAGGTTGAGGCAGCACCATCCACAGAAATAGTAATGATCGATCGTTAACGTTGGTTAACCTACTCGAAACTTCAAGCCCCGGATTGACTTTTACTTTCGCATAATATACATATGTGTCTTAATGAAGTGATGATATTGTTTAGCAGTTGACAAGGAGCCGACAAGAGATATAGGTATTCTCATTAATTTCATGTTCTAGAAATTTGGTTACTATTGTGCTTTGCTAAACTAATATTGCGGTTAATAGCTTGTTTACAGATAAATCTTACTTAGTAATTCAGTTTTGGACGAGGGTAGTAGGGGATGTAGTTTTATTAGAATCACTCAAAAGTAATAATTGATTAGCAACTCATCATCAGGTTCTTTTTTATTTCAGCTCGCGACCTCATAATCAGTAATAAAACTATAGGGTATTTATTTTCCTGCGGGGAATAAAAGGCTTCTGAAATAGTGTTTCATATTATTTAGCTATTTTCACTAAGCGCCACCTAAAAACCTAATGGTGAATAAATCAACCTCATATTTTTCTCACATTTCTTTACATTTATTTTCAGTGTTTCACATTTCTTTTCCCTAACTTTCTGCTTATCTGATATTTCCAGAAATAAATTCTCTATTATAATAATTGATTTCCTAAATAGTTTCGAGTCTACTTGCCTGATCTCATCTGTATAAACTGAATATTCAATGAATGAATCCCGAACATTTCCCCATACGCATGCGTTAGTTAAATAACAAAGTAGGGCATTTAAATACTTTGGGTAATATAGGAATTCTGAACATTTGAGTGAAAACACTCTATTACCATATTCTACAGCATTACAAAATGCGCGAATTTGTTTTGGTGTAATGTAGTCGGTTGTCTGGGCAAGCTGATACCATTCTTTTAGTTTATCATAATGTTCGAACGCTTTTTCCACCATGTCACTTTCCTTATGAATAAAATCTGAAGGGTCAGAATCTTGTTGAAAAAATGAGTTTATGAATTCTGACATTGATTCTGCTTCTGGTATGGAATTTTCTGCACCTGCTGCTTTTGAATACAATACTGCTTGAGTATAATGATGGTATGAGCTTATGAGTATAATAAGCTTTAATAATCGATTCAATCTAGAGTTGTGTTTTTCTGATTTTATCATCTCCGTTTTACTTTTTGATTTTTGGCACGTGTATGTGTTAATGCGATTTTCTTATTTATTGTATTATTTTATAACAGCCTATTTATAGGAGTTCATTTCTTAGCAGTTTAAGCCTTAGGTAAGCTTCACTGTTATTTTGTTTTGCCTCCTTAACCCAAGTTTTAACACAAAGTTCAAGGGGTAAATCGTCAACTATAATAATCTCTTCAAAACTATCTGGATCCAGGTTTTCAAAATAGGTAAATAGTGGATCAGCAACATTGTTGGCTTCAATACTTTTATCTGAATAGATCGGAGATGCCATGCCGTATCTTAGGCCATCTCTTATGGTGTTTTGTGCCGAGGTGAACGATGATATGTTTCGACTGCTGATAGCAGCTTCAAGGGCTTGTCGTGCCTCTGGTTCGCTCACCTGACCACCGCCAATGTAACCACCAAGCAACTTGGCAGCCTTCAAAAGTTTATTGTGTTTTTCACCATCGGCACACGATAAAACCATATTAACGGCCACTTGTATCATATCGCTGTTTGTCGTTTGCGTTATCGCTCGTCTTTGTTTTTTTATTGGCTGTGGCAATCTCTTATAAACTTTGTATGATTCAGACAAATAAGCATCAGGATCGTATGAATAAAAACGTAAGTCAGTTGGATTGCCTCCTTTACTAACATCCAGTTTAATACCAACAGCTATAAAATCAGCTTTCAATTGATAAAAGTGTTGTTTTATTTTGTCGGTGTGCTTTACCTCCACTAAACCCCAAACGCCCAGACCTGAAACGCTTAACCCTGCAAATATTACATTTCTGTTCAGCGATAGTTTCTCCCGAAGGGCTGCAGGGTTCATGCCGGGGTTATCCAGTGGATCAATGTCAAAACAAATCAATCCTGTTAGCGCTGTGATCTTATCAGGAACATTGGCTGCACGTGTTTTAAGTGTGGCACCCAAGGTTACACCTGGCACTTTTGTTTTCAATTCAGTTCTTTTCTTTTTGTCTGGTTCATTCCTGATCTGTTCAATTAGCGGTATCAATTTGCTTTGTGGGTTCATACAACCATGTAACCACCTGCCAACGGTTGTTATCTTACAGTTATTCACGTTCTTGACATTAGAAAAAACACTAACTGACTTGTTTAATATTATAGCTATTTCTTTCATTTTTTTAGTATCATTTTGCCTTTGATACCAACTAGTATCACCATTGGTATCATCAGTATCTTTCAAATAAACATTACTTATTAACTTACTGTTATTCAACACATATTTAGTATCACTCAAAGTATCGCTAGTATTATTCCCTTTAGTATCAAGTATCACCCCCCTATAGATAGATAGGGGGTGAATGATACTGGTTGATATTATGGTATTAATACTATGCATCTTGCAAGGTGTTATATGAATAACTGCCACTTGATTTGATAATCCATTTTGATTTAACAGCTTGTCCAATATGCCGTTTTGCGGTTGCATATGATTTACCTGATACCTCAGCATAAGCTGTTACAAGTTCGCCATACTCCATCAGTTTATGGCCTGAAAGGGTAAATCTAAAATCGTTAATTATTATTTGTTTTCCAGCTTCTTGTTTATCCTGTTTGACATCCAATTGCTGTGGCATACCTTCACCGTCAATTATAAATTGAATATCGTCCAACGGTGCATTACGAGTGTATGCTCCTGATACCGTAAATATGTCCTTCTCTTTTGATAGCTGTAAAGTTGTTTCGCTTTTCTGTTCTAACATTGCCCCGAAGTGCCCCCGGCTATTTGCATCCCGTTTGTTGGTATGAATAATATTGAACAGGGCAATTTGATTTACGCTTACTAACTGCATTAGTTCATCCCTAACCTCTGTTGATTCTCTTATGTCGTTAAAATCAAAGATAATATCCACAGCCCCATCTAAAATGATTATACCCGCTTGCGGATCGGTTACAACTGTTCTAAGGGCATCAAATCGTTGTTGCGTGTCCATTTCTTTAAGATGGTAAACATCTAAATTAGGGTTGTTTTTGTCCATTGGCAAGCCTGCTAATCGCATGATTCGCCTAACTAATTTATGTACATGCGATATAGATTGCTCTGTGTCCAGGATCACCACCTTCGTTTTTCCTTCAATTGGGATAGCTTTAATTCCCAGTATAGTTCTACCTGAAATAAAAACAGCTACAATAATTGACACTAAAAATGATTTTGCTGATTTTGCACCTCCTTTTATAACATTAAGGTTGGCCGGACTTGCAAACATGACTCCGTTAAGTGATAACAGCGGGTGTGGGTCAGGGACAGGATTTGTTAGGTCAATTTTATAATTACTTAATTGGGTCCTATCATCATTGGGAAAATCACCAAATTCCCATGGTTCTAGTTTTATTGGGTCGTTATTTTTCATTTTTATCCCTCCCAAAAGTTAAATGATACCATTGACAAAACTGATAGAATGACTGAGCAACAAAGCACACTCCACCACTAGATTCGATTTGTCGTTGGCACTCTATTTGAAGCCTGCTTTGGTTGAAATTTAGTCCCTTATGTTCAATTATGTTGTACAAGAAACCATCCACATCGAATGGTAATTCGACGTTAACGCCAAACTCAACACCATTTAGTATGGTATTATAGGGATCAATATTAATTATCTTACAAAGTCTGTTGATATATTCAGCCAATCTTTTGTACGTATACTGGTCGTGGTTATGAATACCATCGTTACCAAATTTGTGAATACTACCACTCATTTTAGTAAAAAAGTTTCCCCTCCTGTCTCGTTTCACGATTAGAACAATTCCATTGTGTTTTGCCACCCTGGGTCTCTCGTCATAAATCTCCCCTGTCCCACAACTTGTCGTAGTATCTAAATTTAAAAAGGGATTACTAAGTAACTCTTCGGCACAAAGAGGCAGTCGGTTTGATGTTATAAAATCAATCATCACTTGTAGGTTTAGGGTGTTAAAATCTTTTATTTCTAATTGACTCCATTTCCCTAAGGGCTTTGTCTACTTCTTCACTCTTGTACCTTACCCGGGTATTAATATGATGCCCTTTTACTATTCCTTCTTTTGTCCACTTATGCAGAGTAACCAGAGAAACGCTTAATTTTTTGGCAGTCTCGTTTCGGGTTAAATAAGTGGATTCAGGTTTTGGCTTTGGAAGTAAATCGTGAACAGACTGTTCAACGGCATCAGCAATCATTGATTTCAGTTCATCGACTGAAATGTTTTCAATTTGAAGCGTATTCATTTGCTCTAGTTTTTAGTAACTGGAGCAAATATATGGTGGGGTTTAGGTGGGGCGCCCCAAATTTGATAAAGGAGAGAAAGTGATTAACAATGTGACTTACCTTTTATATCAAAAACCAGAAGTCTTGTATTAACTTTTCCCAAGGCGGATTCTGTGCGTGTTTTATTTATTCCATCCGAATATAAATCTGAAAAGGCTCTTCTAGTAGTTTTAAAAATAGTTTTAGTGTCTTTATTGGAATCAGAAAAAAAAGGTAATAGTAGTTTAGCTAAATTTGTGGAGCTATCTATCCTTAGCTCAGGATAAGTTTCTCTTAAAAAATCTAGTATCCCTAATTGATCTAAAAGTATAGCCTTTCCATTAATCGCTTTAATTTCCAACGACTCTATTTCTGTAAGATCAACAATATCTTCATCAGTTTTAATGTTCTTTTTGAGCGTTTCTTTGGATTGCTCTTTTTCAATTAGAATTAACACTTCATTTAATAGCTCTTCGTATAGGTTCGTCACTCCATCATAAATCAACAGTATATTAACCGTTCGCATTTCAACCAAATGCCCTGTCAAATTTTTATCTACATCATCAATTATTTTGTCAATTATAACAGAATAACTATTGCCATCTTCACTTACTTCAACAAACCTATGAAACAGATCGAAAAATTTTGTTTTGGAAGCTTTTTTACTATTACTATACAAGTAATCTGATACTTGTTTCAAGTATTGAACGCCATTGTGCGTCGGTATTGTATATAAATTATATTCGATTTCACGTATAAAAGTATCGAAATAGTTTATTAACAATATCCGATTGACATAATTTTGTGAGATAATTATTGCCTCTTCATTAATAATGTTTAGCAATGGAAAATCTTCATCGTGTTCAAATAAATGTGCTAATTTAATTGTCTTTTTAACAGTTCTCAGATTTTTTATTGTATCCAACTGTGTGTATTCCATGAATATTTATTAAAGTTAAAATTGAAAAAGCCGAACTGCTAATTTAGAAGAATTGTTTCTAATTAGTTCACTTTTTTCAAAGGTTTGGTGATCTTGAAGCTTTTAGAAATCCTATCCGCAGTTTCTTCTTTGGTAATTTTTATATATTTAAAAAAGTTGCTCTCCAGTGTATGTCCGGTAATCTTCATGATGTCAATGGTAGGGATGCCATGTTTATACATGTTTGTTGCACCAGATCTGCGAGCTGTGTGGGTTTTTATTTGCTCATATTTGTATGTAGACACTTCCATCTTTACTCCATTTTTAAAGTTGACCTTATTCACCTTTTGTTTAATATCGGCTAGTTCACCAACCTCCTTTATGCGCTTATTAACTTTTTGCTCATAGGTCTTGGGGAGCCCCTGGGGATATTTATCAATTAACTCCTCAAGAATCCAATGCCAAAATGGTATTATCACTTCCTCTCCCGTCTTCTTAGTTATAATTCGTATAACTCTAGATCCCGAGGCTGTTGTTTGGATATGATGAGCTGAAATACGACTAAAATCAGAAAACCTCAATGCAGTGAAACACCCTATTAAAAATACATCTCTTGCTGTTTCAAGCCTGGGTTTGTCTTTTAAGTCAAGATTATACATTGCCTCAAGTTCCTCCAAGTTTAGATAGATGTTATCCACCTTCTCCGAAAGACCTTTAAAATCCTGTTGCTGAAACTGTATATTTGAATGAAGCTTTTCTTTAAGAGATGCACCCATAATCATTTTTAATGTCTTTATATGCCTTCCTATGGTGTTGGTGGTGTAATCCTTTTTTCTAAAGAATTTAATGTAGTCCTTATAGAAATTCATATCAATGTCATCAAAATCCAAAACAACCCGTCGAGAATCTTGATATTTATCGAGCATAGACTGAAACCCCTTGTAGATTTTCACGGTACCTTTTGTATATTGCTTTTCTCTATTCCCGGTGAGTCTTTCTCCTGATTCTATATCTTTTATGAATTGATCGATGTATTTATTGAGTCCCAAATTTGTTTGCTCAATTTGGTCGTTTGGCCTAAATTCCTGGTCCATTGCCTCCTTAACTTCTTTAAGCGTTGGTGTGACCCTTTTATAATCAAAATTTCTAAAAATGTCATTTACACGCACCTTAACATTATCAATTTTAGTGTTTACATCACCTCCGAACTGATACTGAAGCTTCGTTAACTTTATTTTTTTTTCATTTAGTCGTGGATGATTTTTGTCCTCTTTTACGTTCCTATAAGTTTCATCCCAAAAGTCAG
>CAYWNI010000030.1:0-14164 GCA_964459525.1 uncultured Lentimicrobiaceae bacterium
TGCAGTTGCAGCCAGATTTTTAAACTCGCTTACGTTCAGGTTGTCCAAGTCGATCCGGTCAGTTCTGCTAGAAGCGGAATTGAAAAAAGTGCTTAATATTTTGAAATCTCGATTAATAACGGCTGATAACAGGTAGGCCATCAGTATTATAAGCAATAACAAGGCAATGAAAAGAAGTGAAATTCTAATTATTCTGGCGTGTAACTTCTGAACATATAGGTCTTCGGCTTTGGCAATTTCTTTAAAGGTATCGTTAAGATATAGCCCTGCGCCAATAATCCATTCCCAATCTTCGTAACCTTTTATAAATGATATTTTTTGTTCATAAGCATCAGAATCCATGCGCTTAAATTGGTATTTCATAAAATTGCCTTCTGGCATTTTTGTGGCAGCAATTTCTAAATCAAAAATCCTTACGCTGTCGGCATCTATCAAATTACTGACGTCTTTGTTTTGCTGTATTCTTTTTCCATCAAAAACAAGTGCTTTGCCTTGATAGGTGTTAACAAAAACATAACCGCCATGCTCGAAATGTAAAGTTGCAATATGATCTAATAGTCTGTTTTTCAATTCTTCTTCTGTTTCTTGTATATCCTGTTTTCGGCTAAAATTTATGTAGGATATAACGCGATCTACTTCATGTTTGAGCACATTTTTATGTGTTTTCATCGAAGATTCATGAAATTGCCCTATCCTTTCATTATGCTCCGAAAGTTCAGTTGTAATCCAAAGAATACTTATCGATAAAATAGACAGTAATCCTACGGTAGTAAGCACAACAAAAGCTGTTCTGCGAATGCTTATTTTAAAATATTTCATTAGGCAATTTCAGAATTTATTTCAAAAATTTAGATATGGTTTCCAGTAACAATTTTCTGTTTACAGGTTTGCTTACGTATGCGTCCCCACCCGCATTCATGGCGGCCTCTTTCTCGTTGTCCATAGCGTAGGCTGTTTGTATGATAACAGGAATACGAGGAAATTTTTCTTTAATAATTTTAGTTGCATCCAAGCCATTCATCACTGGCATTTTGATGTCCATTAGCACAAGGTCAATATTCTTTGATTTTACGATTATATCTATAGCTTCCTGTCCGTTTCCAGCAAAGATCAGATTGGCTTTTTCGGGTTCTAAAAAATGGGCAAGCAGACTCAGGTTGCGATCATCGTCATCAGTGATCAGAATATTCTTATTGCTCAAATTACTTTCTCCTGCATTTGTTACAAATGTTTCGATTTCGGCAGTGCTAACATGGGTTGTGCCGTGCACTAATGGAATCGTGAAAAAGAAAGTCGTGCCTTTGTTTACTTGGGATTCGAGCCATATACTTCCTCCCATTTTTTCAACGAGCGCTTGTGAAATACTCAATCCAATGCCAGTGCCGCCATAGAGTTCTTTTTCTTGATGTGGAACTTGCATAAATCGATCGAAGATGAGCTTGAAATGGATAGGGTCGATGCCAATTCCAGTGTCGGTGACATGAAATTTTAACATGCTGTTATCAACTTCATAACCAAACCTTACTTCGCCTTTGTGGGTAAATTTTATCGCATTGCTTATTAGATTAATCTGAATCTGTTTAAAACGAGAAGCATCCAAAAAGATATCTTCAGTTCTAATTATTGGTAAATCTAAATAGAACCCGATTTTCTTTTGTTTCGCGGTGAGTGAGAAGAACTGATAAATTTCATTCAGCAATTTGGTGAGGTTAACTTTTTCGGGGACAATGGAGACGATGCCGGCTTCTATCTGGCTGATTTTTAATATGTCATCGATAAGACTAAGCAGCTGACTGCTTGATCGGTTGATGATGCTGATGTATTGATCCATCTCATCATGGGTGATGTCTTTGTCGTCGAGTAGCTGTGAAAACCCCAAAATGGCATTCATAGGAGTCCTTATTTCGTGCGACATGTTCGCTAAAAAGGCTGACTTAAGCCTGTCGCTTTCGATGGCTTTTTCCTTGGCAGTCACAAGTTCTTTTTGTGTTTCCAGCTTTTCGGTGATGTCGTGTATTACGCTGAAGTACAATTTTCTGCCTTGGTGATTTATTTCGCCTGTGTAAAGTTCAACATCTTTTACCTGATTATCTGCAGCCCTGTGTTTAAACACAAAATAGCTTTTCTCACCTGAGAGAAGTTGTGCTAAATGTTTCCTTATTTCTGACTTTTGTAGCGTATTGAGGTCGAAAATACAGGTTTCTTTAAGTTCTTTTTCAGTTTTTCCATAAAACGTACAGGCAGCTTTGTTGGCTTCCGTAATTTCACCTGTTTCCGGATCGAAGAGTAACATTATGGAGTTATTATTCTGAATTAGTGAGCGGTATCTTGCTTCGCTTTGTTTTAATTCCTCCTGACTTTCAATAAGCTCCTGCTGGCTATGTTTAAATTTGGTAATGTCTTGTTTTATGGCAATATAACTGGTTGTTTTGCCATTTTTATCGCATATTGCTGCTATTACAGCCGATTCCCAAAAAAGATTCCCGTTTTTATTTTTGTTATGAAATTCGCCGTGCCAGGTCTTGCCTGCGCTAATGGTCTTCCACATTTCTTCGTAAAGTTGGGGTTGCATTTGCCCCGATTTTAAGATGCTCGTTTTTTGTCCAATCGCCTCCTCTTGCGTATATCCGGTTATTTTTGTGAAATATGGATTCACATATTCAATAATTCCAGTCGTGTCTGTTATTACCACTGAAGATGCGCTTTGTTCGATGGCTGTAGTGAGCTTTAAAAGTTGAGCGTCACTTTCTTTTATTTTAGTGATATTGGTGATAAAACCTTCGAGATGTTGATACGAACCATCTTCAAGGATTCCTTGTCCAAATTCTGTGACCCACACCACCTTTCCACTTTTATGAATAATGCGGTATTCAAGCCTGAAGCTTTCGCCTTTTTCGAGCTGGGCTTTTATAGTGCTTAAAACAAAGGTTTTGTCATCGGGGTGAATGATGTCACAAAATGACAATTCCGCGTTTTGAATTATTTCTTGGGGTTTATAACCTGCCAGGGGGAATAATCCTTGACTGATAAATTCCATCGTCCAACGGCTGTCGTTCAAACATCGATAAACAATACCTTGTAAGTTGCCAATTAGTGTGGCGTATTGGCGCTGACTGTTTATTAAATCATATTCTTGTTTTTTTGCTTCAGTAATGTCCATGCCACTACTTAACACGCCGATAACTTCGTTTGTATTGTTTTTTATGCATTTATGTTGCCATGAAATAAGCTTGTGTTTACCGTCTTTGGTAATAATCTGGCTTTCAAAATTTTCTGCCAGTTCAGTTTTTTTGTTAACTAATTCATTCAAAACTCCCGAGACAATTGATTTTACTTCATCAGGAATGAAAAGGTTGACCCAGTTTTTGTTCATTACCTCATCGCTTGCGTAACCAAGAATTTCGAGTCCTTTCCTGTTAATCATGGTGATCATTCCTTTTTTATCTACAGCAACGAACATCACTTCAGCTAGTTTGAGATAGTCTTGTGAAAGGGATTTTTCAATGGCGAGTGTTTCATCAGCCTTTTTCTCGCGTGTGAGGTCACGTAAAATAGCTATGAGTACAGGGGGCTGTTCTTCATGAGATATTTGCAGGGATACCTCGGCAGGGTAGGTACTGCCATCTTTCCTTTTTTGCGTGACTTCGAAAATGAGTTGGTCTTGTGTTTTGGCAAGTAACGGGGCAATAATTTCATGAAAAGACTTTTTGTAAAAAATGGCAATGTCCTGAGGTGTAAGCATTCTCAGTTCTTCAATGTTGTAGCCCAGGTTTGCAAGGGCGCCATCAGTGGCATGCATGAAACGAAATGTAGTTCCGTCCACCACGTAGATTTCATTGTTTGAATTGTTGAGAATCCGTCCGAAGCGTAGGCTTAAATTTTCAGCCAATCTTTTCTCGGTCATATCTTTAGCAATACACATGAGCTGACTTCCTTCGCCCATTATTATTTCTGATAAGGAGAATTCTGCTAGTTTGAGCTGGCCTCCCGAATGATAAAAATATAGAACCTCCGAAGCATCTGTAGATTTATTTTTGATGTTTTGTACCTGATGGAGGAGGTTTTTAAACTTCTGTTCGTTTTCAAACCGGATAACATCGGTAGGGCGCTTTCCGTAAACATCTTTGAGCTCATGTATCCCCGTGAATGCGAGAAATTGTTTATTACCATTCGTGATATGTCCTTGAGGCGTCATAACAAATATCGGAATCGGAGATGAGTTAAACAGATTCCAGTACCTATCCTCAGATTGATTTATTTTGGAAAGTAGCCTAGATTCTTTTTTTATTTTTACAATTCTTTTCAGCCACGACCATCCAAAGTACCACATTATTAAGAAAATAAGCGTAATGAAGGTGAGTATTAGAATAAAATTTCTTGCAAGTATATAGCTTGATTTGGTGGCTTCGTCGAGATCGTCATAAACACTTATCATGAACTTGTTGGGGCCAATGTCTAAAGGCGTATGTGCCAGTATAACTTGATCGGTATTGTTATTTGCGTCAATGTAAGTAACTAGGGCTGTATTTGTTTTGTAGCTTCGCATATGGTCGATCCATTGCTTGTTTAATTCGATATCTTCGTCGGTATATTTATTGTTGGTTGTATACTTGTCTTCATTGGGAAATCCTAAATCGGGAAAACCGGGTTGAGAGTTAAACAAATAATTACCGCTTCGGTCGGTTATTTCTATAGGGAAGTTTTGAGTTTTTGAACTAGAAAAATATTTTTGACAGAAACGGGTAATGCTATATGAAGTGAAAATAGCTCCGCTAAAGCGATTTTTAACAAAAACTGGAAAAACAAGATTTATAATTAGCTCGTTGTTTGAGTCGATAAAGCTACGACCAATCTTAGGCTCATGCGTTTTTGCCATGTTTTTTACTTCAGGTAGCTCTGATATGTTCTTAATGAGATCATTATTAAAATCAGTTGAGCTGTGGGTATGAAATGGAATTCCGTTGGTGTCGAGCAAAGCCACAACCAGGAAATCGTTCATATTTGTTTCCTGTATGGTTTTGAAGAGGCAAAAGCCAGGCTGATTGCTGTGTTTTTTGTGGTGGTATATAAAATCTTTAATTTCGGCTGTTTGGCTAATGATATTCAGATCATATATTTGATCGTTGATGTTTGTTTTTGTGAAAGACCGAATATCCGATGCCCTATTCAGTAAATCAAGTTTTGTATGTTCAATGTCTGAATGATAGAATTTTTTGCTTATGAGAAAGGCATACTCAAATACAAAGGCGAGCAGTATCAGAGCTATAAACAAGATAATAAGTTTTTTTTTGTCAGCAATTAATGTAATCGACATTAGCCATCTGTTTAAAATGAGAAGGGGTTTTGAAGAGCCTTCAATAAAGGCAATAAATGTACAAAAAAAACCAATCGTTTGAAGTATATGTTTAAAAACACGCTTCGTGCGATTGGTTTTTATTATCTTAGGTATTTGTAGTCGAAATGTGTTGTAGTCTGCAACGCGGTGCTACCTGTTATGAAATTACCTTTCTAACTGCATCGATAATCGTTCCGTCTACCCATTTGATAACAGCCACTATTTCATCTCCAAGTTCAATTTTTTCAGGAATTCCACATATGGCTTCAGCTTCAGCCTTTAATTCTTCAATGGTTTTTATTGGCAATCCGCTGTTTTTAACTTTGTCGATGAGATCCTGACGGAGCGGGTTAATGGCGATTCCTCTTTCAGTTACGATTACATCTATCATTTCGCCGGGAGCACAAATGGTGGTTACTTCATCGCGGATAACCGGAATGCGATCACGAAACAAAGGGATTGGTAGTATGGTTGTTTTTGCAAACAAGGTGTTTTGCCAGCCGCCAATTCCATGCAACAGATAACCGTCGCTGTGTGTTACCACGTTGGCGTTGAAATTTACGTCTACTTCGGTGGCTCCCAAAATTACCACATCAAGCAAGGATGCAAAATTACCTTTACCATGATAATTGTAGCTGGTGAAAGGTGACGTGTCGACATGGTTTGCATTTTCACGCATACTTCTAACGCCATCTAGGTCAAAAGTTTGTCCGTCGAGAATGTTGCCCACAAGTCCTTCTTCGAGCATTTCAACCGCATATTTATTACTTCCAGCTCGGATAAAACTAGCTTTCCAGTTGTTTTTTCGCAGTATTTCGCCAAAATAATTGCCTATCGACAAGGCTGTTCCGCCGGCACCAGCCTGATAGGAGAAGCCATCATATATAAGACCAGCCTCTTCACAAAATTGTGCAGTTATCTCGGCTATTAACAACCTGTCAGGGCTTTTTGTGATCATTGTAGTGCCCGAAATGATTTTGTCAGGTAGTCCTACTTGGTCAACCTTTACTACAAAGTCAACGTGATTTCCTTGAATTTGCCACGGTATACATGGGAATGGAACGACATTGTCAGTTACCACAATCACCTTTTCGGCGCACTGTGAATCACCAAGAGCAAAGCCCAATAAACCGCACGCAGCAGGTCCATTTACGCCATTGGCATTACCAAAAGGGTCGGCAGTTGGTGCGGCAATTACAGCGATGTCTATTTTAACCTCCCCATCCTGGATGGCCTGATAACGTCCTCCGTGTGAGCGAAGTACGCCAACTCCAGCCATCTTGCCTTCCGAAACAAACTTGCCCAGTGGGCCGTTCATACTGCCTTCAATTCTGTTGATGGTGCCGTCTTCCATGTATTTAATCATCCGTTCCTGACAAGGAAAAGAGGCGGAAGGAAACCACCGCAGGTTTTTGATGCCCAATTCGTGGGCAATATCAAATATTTGGTTCGAGATCAAGTCGCCATTTCTGAAGTGGTGGTGTGTTGAAATGGTCATGCCATCTTTCAGCCCTGCTTTTAAAAGCGCTTCCTTTAGGCTGGTTACAATTTTGTTGCCATCTTCAGGGTAGTCGATACAGGTTGCTATTGTTGGACTGTGTTTTTTGCCAGTTGGGCGGTGTTTGCCAACTCCTTTGAAAGCAATATGCTCTTCCCCGTTTATGATGGTTGGAACTATTCTTCCAACGGCGTTTTTTACAAGATTATCATATTTTTTCATGTGCTCGGTTTTCAGTTTTTGTTTCTAAGTTGAGGGCAATTACCTTGTGTTAGTAACTAGGTAATCAAAGTTTTAGACTGTTTCCCAGTCGCGTTGTAACTTTCCTGTTTCTATTGCCAAATGTATGGTGCGTTGGGCTCTTTTTACGACAGGAGCGTCTATCATCTTTGTTCCTAAAGAAACCACGCCCAGTCCTTTTTCTTGAGCATTTTTGAAAGCCAGAACAATTTTTTTTGCGCGCTCGATTTCAATAGCTTCAGGAGCAAAGTTCTCATGAATAACAGCAATTTGGCGTGGGTGAATACATCCCATGCCATCGAAGCCTAGACCTTTGCTACTTTTTACATTTTCGGCCAAAGCATCCATATTTGAAACGTCAGAGAAAACTGAGTCAATCGGCTGAATGCCAGCTGCACGACATGCATTAACAACCATGCTGCGGGCAAAGAATGACTCGGCACCTTCAGCAGTGCGACGTGTGCCTAAATCGGCGGTGTAGTCTTCGAGTCCGATTGCCATGGCTGCGATATTAGGTGCTGAGCAGGCTATCTGATAAGCATTTAGCACACCTTTGGCACTTTCCACTATGGGCATTAACCAAATTGGAAAGTCGGTCATGTTATTTTGCTCTTTGATTTCATCGATCACCCTATTTATGGCAAGCAGGTCATCCGCATGTTCGCATTTTGGCACTAAAATCAAGTTTGGAAATTGTGGCACTATTACACGTAGGTCGTCGAGGCCTTGTGGAATTTGGTTGATTCGCACCATGCGTTCTGCGCCATAAAAATTTAGGTTACGTAGTGCATTCCGCACCAAAAAACTAGCTTCAAATTTTTTTGCCGGTGCAACAGCATCTTCCAAGTCAAGGATTAATCCGTTTGGATTATGAATGCCGGCACTTATCATTAATTTAGGCGTGTTGCCCGGTAAATAGAGGCGCGAAAACCTAAACTGATCTTTTTTCGTTGGTTTTTGGTTTTCAGGCAGGGCAGGCAGTAAAAAATTCTTCGTCGTGGTTAACTTTTGTTTAATAGCCGCTTCGATGCGGGCGGCAAGTACGAAATCAAGAGCGCCGGTATCTTCAATGATCAGATGAGCATGTTCGATTTCAAAAAAACGCAGCATATCTTCTGCGAGTGCACGTATTGATTTGCCATATAAGGCCTTGACCTTGCTCTTGATATCGATGGTTTTGCCCCCGGAGTTACGCATCTCAAATGAGACATAACAATCCGATTTTGTGTCGGGACTGTTGTTTCCTGCAAAGCTGTAATTATTCATTGGCTTGTGATTAAAATTTGCGAGCAAAGTTACTGAGTGTTTTCCAGTTTTGAATCTATAATCGTTCTATTTTAACGAGAAAAAGCCGCATTTCTGCGGCTTTTTCAAGTAGGGTTAAATTGGTATTAATTTTCTTGTTGATAGATATTGCTTTGGTTTCGATAACCAGACAAATCCTGATACCAATTTGGGAATAGTGTGCCTGACGATTCGGCCCAGTCTCTGAACTTCAGGTAGGCAGTAAGGATATCCGCTTTTTCAACCGGCCATTCAAAGTCTTCGGGTATTTCAATTGCCCATGGCAGGTTGGTAGCTGTAACATAATACCTTCCGATGGCAGGGTTTGAGTCGTCAGCCTCTTGTCCAAAATAAGCCGCATCCACCATTTCGGTTGGCGCATGGTCGATCAGGTGGATTTCTTTTCCGCGTTCCTGATTGATGAAGATAAATGGGTTGTATGGAGGTGTGCCAACACTGGTTTGTGGTGTAGCAAAAGTTATGTGTACCGTTATGGTATCAATTTCCATGGTGTTGCCGCCAGGAATAGTGTTTACCATCGAAGTTCCCAAGTAATCGTTGATGGCATCATACACAATCAGAACACCTTTGTTGATAGGTCCTTGCTCCATGCCGTTGGCTCCAATGGTTACTGCGGAACCAACTATTTTGGTGCCTGATACACTGGTGACAGCGGTTGTAGGAACGTCGAACTCAATCCCAAAACCATTGTTCAGGCTAGCGCCTACAGCTGCTATATGGAATTTCCCAAAGATTTCAACAACCTTGTTTTCGCCGTTTTTAACGATTTTGTAGTTGGTTTGCACCACTAAGTCGTTAAAGTCGTAATCGCCCAAACCTGTCCATAAGTCTTCAAAAGCCAAGCTTGTAAAATCGGTTTCGTTTGGATAATAATCGTCTGAACATCTCAATGGGTCGGTTGGATAGTCATCCTGATCATCAGGACATCCGTCACCATCTGAGTCAGGATTGGAGGGCGTGCCAGCTCCTGGATTGCAGTTGGTGGTAGGAATGAAGCATGAACAATCGAAGCTGACGTCAGGGCTAACTGTTCCATTGTTGCTGTCAATACCATTGGCATCGCAAATGTCGATGTAGCCGTCAATGTTTCCGCTGCCATTTATGCGGGTTTCGTTCGCAATTTGAAACAGCGCGCACGAAGCCGATGGCCCGTGAACTGTACTGTTGAAATGAATATTATTAGATGACCACAGACTCTGTGCTTCCATGTAGGTAACGGAGCTGCCGTTTATGAAAGTGCTTTGATTTACTTGTACATAAGCATTCTGGTAATTGTAAAAGGTGCTGTTTTGGTTAAGGTTTCCGGTTACCACGAGTTTGCATTCGTTTGAGAATTCAACATTCGAGCCTCCATTGTTGTTAAAATGACCCGAAACAGTCATTTGTCCCATATTGTATCCAAATCCGTTGTTGTTGTAATGCCCTGCAATGTTCATGGCGCCAGAGTTGTAAACATTACCTCCGTTTGAGTTAACGTTTACCGTTCCTGCAATGTTCATGAGCCCCTGATTTTCAAAGTTCCCATACATGGTAGTCATGGTCAGGTTAGAGGAGATATTAGTTGTTCCGAAATTAACGAAATTTTCAATACGTTGGAAATTACCATTAGATGTGTTGTAAATACCGCCAGTGCTAATGAAAAAATCTCCTCCATTGTTACTGCCATTAATACTGCCCGCAGAAATAGATCCGGCTACGATAAGTGTTCCGCCTTTAAAATTAATTTGGTTGTTGACGCTTACCGAAGTGCCTGGCAGCACGCTGTAAACTTGCCCGTTTTCGATGTTTAACACATTGTAGTTTCCCGATACAACAACGTCATAATCGCTGTAATCTGGTTCTTCATGCAATGGTGAAACCATTTTTAATCCAGCCACGCTTGTTTTGGTTGTGTTAAAAGTATACCGGATGGCATCATTTACAATCTCTACCTCAACTGTTTCAGTGTTGTTGTACACGTCCTGATTTTGAATAAAGAGCGATGTAATTCGGGTTGGGATAACAGCAATGCTCTGGTACGACATATAAGGGTTGGTCATACCGCTCACGACAAGCTTGCCCCCTTGCTCAGGATTGCCGATAAATGCTTTAAACTTGTGCATTGGCTCCTGAGGGTTTTCGCTTTTGATGTCCAGATGAAGGGCTACCTCACGGGTGGTTTCAAATTTAAAGTCAGCGGCAATTTTTAGTGTTTCAAAATCGTCTTTGTCAACAGGAATGGGTTGGGTGTTTTTATTGCATCCAGCAAGTAAACCGAATACCAAAAGCAAGATGAAGCTACTGTACTTAATCGGTAGGGTATTGATTAGTGTCTTCATTTTATGAGTTGTTTTAAATTTCTCCAAAAATAACAATAATCATGCAAATATTTCTAAATAATTGATTGTAAATTAGTAATAAAAAGAGTAACGATGATTTGTGTTTATTCACTGTTTTCCTTGGCAGGAAAATTCTCATTTTTGGAATTTTAGCACAGGTTATTTGTAAAAAATAGTTTATTTAAAGTCAGATTAGTTCTCCAAATTTTTCTAAAAGTTGAAGCGGCATCGTGTTTCTCTGTATTTTTGTGGCCCGGCTTCGGGTAACAAACTTTCTTTCTACTTGCACGTAATAAGTTCCGGAGCCGGGTTTTTATGAAAAAATACTTTCCATATATTCTGGTTTTTATTCAGTTAAGTAGCTTGTTATTTATCTTTGTAACCGGACATGTAGTAGCGGAAAGTCCGCATGGCATGTTGGTAGAAGCAGCTGGTATATTTTTTGGTTTGCTGGCCATTTATTATATGAAGCTGGGTAACTTCAGAATTACCCCCTTGATTCAAGAAAAAGGGATTTTAGTGGAAAATGGGCCTTACCATTACATTCGGCATCCTATGTATTTGGCGCAAATTGTGGCTGTAGCACCGTTGGTTGTCGATTATTTTTCATTCGCCAGACTTGCGGTACTCGTTTTGCTTTGCGTTGTGTTGGTAGTGAAAACTCAATTTGAAGAGCGGTTGCTGCTAGCGCATTTTTCAGGATATGCTGCCTACAAGACTAAAACATGGAAAATGATACCTCTGGTGTATTAGTATGAGGGACGTGAAATTTTGTCAGTTTTTTGTTTTTTGACATATATAATTGTCAAATCTTGACTTGGCATATCATTTGATAAGACTGTGAGAAAAACACTAAAATGGCTTTACAATCAATAGGATCGCACGAGGCTTTGCTCTCTTTTCTAACCGAGGAAAAAAAATCGTATATTTTACTCTACAAGCAAGGGTCAGAAGCCAGCGACTGCAGTTACAAAAATATTGAACAAGCTGTTTTGGCTATAAAAAATGTCCATTTGGCTGCTGTTGATGTAGCCGTTGTTCGCGATGTGCACATTCATTATCCGGTAACATCGGTGCCATCATTGCTTGTTTTCGAAGGGAAGAAATTCAGCAATGTAATCAAAGGTTGCAACGATGATGGATATTATAAATCGTTGTTTGAAAGTGCTTTGTTTACTGCCCGAACAGCCGAAAATAGTGAGCCACAAAAGCGTGTAACCGTTTACTCAACACCTAGCTGTTCGTGGTGTACCACGCTTAAAACACATCTAAAAAAACATGGCGTGCGCTTTACCGATGTAGATGTGTCGCGTGATCAAAAAGCGGCAGAGGCAATGGTGCGCAGGAGTGGACAACAAGGCGTGCCTCAAACTGACATTAATGGCGAAATGATTATAGGTTTTGACAAAACCAGAATCAATACCTTACTTGGAATTCAATAATATAAATCAATAAATATCAATAAGATGAAAGAACTTCAACCGTTGAATGAGAATGTGTTGCTTGATGTAAGCGACAGCAAAGCAGAACAGAAAACAGCCGCTGGAATAATTATTCCTGATTCAGCAAAAGAAAAACCCCAATACGCTCCGGTAGTGGCCGTTGGTAATATTGAAAACGCGGGTATCGTTGTGGGTGATGTGGTTTTTTATAAAAAATATTCAGGAACTGAGTTTGATTTTGAAGGCAAAAAGTTCCTGATGGTACCTTATGCTGATTTGCTTGCTAAAATCGTGGAAACAGAAGAAATTTAAAAACGATTTTGTCGATTTAAAAAGTGGTTTTGCCGTAAGGCAAAACCACTTTTTTTATGTCAATTTTTTAAAAACTCTCCCCAAAAAGTGTAATAAGTCACTGGCAATTAAAGCTTCTTTAGATTGTTTTTTTGCAGCCAGATCACCTGCAAAACCATGTATAAAAACCCCGATAACAGTAGCCTGTCCTGGCGAATAGCCTTGTGCCAACAACCCTGTTATCAGTCCTGTAAGCACATCACCACTTCCTCCTGTTGCCATTCCCGGATTTCCTGTTGAGTTAAAGTACACTGAGCCGTCAGGGAACGCCACGCTTGTGTGCGCTCCTTTTAACACAACATAAATACCGTATTTAACGGCCATCTGTTTTTGCTTTTCAATCCGTTCAAAGTCGTTTATCCAGCTACCAACCAACCGTTCAAATTCTTTAGGATGTGGCGTCAGTACCGTATTTTTTGGCAAGAATGGAATCCATGTTTTGTTTAATGCCAGAATATTCAGGGCATCGGCATCCATTACAAGTGGTAAACGTGCTTCCTGAATTAGCAATTTAATGGCTTTTTGGGTTTGTTCTTCCGTGCCAATACCAGGGCCAACACCAACGGCTGTATATCCATCGAGTATTGGGACTTCCGATAAATAATGCTCGTATCTGTCCATGCTGAGCATAGCTTCGGGGCATGTCGTTTGCAGGATAGTAGCTCCCCATTTTGGCACATGAACATGCGTTAAACCCACTCCCGAGCGAAGTGCCGCTTGGGTTGACAAAACAGCGGCGCCCATCTTTCCATAGCCTCCTGCAATTATTAATGCGTGGCCATAAGTGCCTTTGTGTGAGAATTTTCTCCTGTGTTTTAACATGGCTGAAATATCTGTTTCAGTCATATAAAATTGATTAGTCGCAGTTTTGTTTATGTAGTCGGGGTGAAGCTCTATATCGAGGATTTCCCAATTGCCGACAAATTGTTCATTTTCAGGCAATAGAAAGGCCAATTTCGGAAACTGAAAACTGAGGGTGTAATCGGCTTTTACTATGTTTTCACGATTTTCGGTGTGTTTATCAGCAAACAATCCTGAAGGGATGTCGACAGCTATTGTTTGTGTGCTAAACTTGTTGATGTGTTGGATTATTTTTGCCGGCAGTCCTTCTGGCGACCGGCTCAGCCCAGAGCCGAAAATTGCATCCACCACCAGGTCTTCATCGTCGAATTTGGGAAGTTCGCTGTCTGCTGTCAGTTCGATAATTTTAGTATTGGTTTGTTTTAGCGTTTTGTAGTTGGCACTAAAATCATCAGAAAATTGCGCTGTAAATTTTAAAATATAGGTGGTTACCGAATACCCGAAATTCTGGAGCAACCTTGCCAAAGCAAGACCATCGCCGCCATTATTTCCCGGTCCACAAAAAATATGAATAGGACTGTCGCAAAAAGGGCGGTGACTTACAATCCAGTAACTCAGTTCTGTGGCGGCTCTTTCCATCAAGTCAATCGATGAAATAGGTTCATTCTTGATGGTGAATTGATCTGCCTCCCTGATTTGTTGCGTGCTAAATATTTTCATGATGTCAGCTTTTTTTCAAAGCTACACATAATTTCCGAAAAGCTTAGGGGTGTTTGTTATGATTTTTCCAGCTCAAGAACAGTGATTTCCGGCAACATGCCAATACGTCCCGGATATCCAATTGATCCCAAACCTCTATTGACATAGATATATC
>CAYWNI010000031.1:0-14115 GCA_964459525.1 uncultured Lentimicrobiaceae bacterium
AAGTGGTCGCCCGTTCGAGTCGGGCCACTCCGACAAAATAAAGCCTTGAATTAGAAATAGTTCAAGGCTTTTTTATTTGACAACCGCTCTCTACCCTGCCTATTTCTTCACTTTTTTAACCGGAAGCGTTGCAAAGAGGCGGTTTATGTCTCGGTAGACGTCTTTTTCGGTTACACCATCATCGGCCAAACGGCCTGAAGCAACTCCTTGCCAAACCTGGCGTTTTTTGTCCCTATCCAACAAGTCGACAATCAAAGTGCCAACGTTATAGTCGTGGCTAACCGCAGTGTAAGGATAGGTAGGCATGCCATAACCGTAAGCTGCCACACCGGCACCACCGCTGCCAACGCCAACGCCTACAGCCATTGAACTATACCCGGCATATCCGGCGTAGTGGTTAGCGTATGCTGAGTAGCTGGTTTCTTCTTGTACAAGAACAAATATACTTACCTGTAAATCAGCATCGTTTTCCTGATACACATACCCGCGCTCCTCCAATTGCTCCTTGATGGAAAGCAACAAATATTTCTTGGTTTCAGGTTTAACAATTTTATCATTTAATGGATTCCAGTTAAGCAAGCCAAAGGTATGGTAGTTTTTAAAGTCTACATTGTGATCGTATTCAGCTACAAATTTCCACGGATTACAAGACATGAATACCGATGAGATGAGAACAAAAAGCAACAGTTTTTTCATAATAGAAAGTTTAAGGTATTGTTTCCTGATTAGCTATTTGTGGGTAATTTCGACATAATTTGGGCCACATTTTTGGGCAAGGTTCTGTCGCGCACATCCAAATTTTGTTCAACTGGTTTTGATCCAATTCCCTGCCAGATCAATTTTTTGTCCTTCATACTGAATACATCAATAACCAGTGTTCCCTGATCGTAATGGTTTTCGGTAACCGTAGTGGTTGACATTCCCGGGCCATAGCCGTAGCCATAGCCAAATCCGTTGTAACCCCAGCCGCCGCCATATCCAGCCCAACCGCCATAGTGATCGGTATATGCTTCATAGCTAGTTTCACCTTTAATGGTGATGAATAAAGAAACTGCCAAATCGCCGCCCTTTTCCAGAAAAACATAGCCTTTTTTCTCCATAGAAGACTGGATAGCATCCAAGATGGTTTGTTTGTCGTAATCGTTTATTTGAAACCCGTGTTTATAATCCCAAGGATAGAAACTAAAGGTTTTGAATTCTTTGAAATTGGCCGAACGGTCGTAGTCGTAGCTAGTTTGAAGCGTACTGCAAGAGGCCATAACAACGAGAAAAAATAGAATAGAGAAGAGTTTTTTCATAGTTAATTTTTGCGCTAAAATACACTTTATTAGATTAGTCAAGTGAAATATAGCTTTCAGCCACAAAAAAGCACATCAATAGCTGGATTAATCCTCCGAAAACTCCTTCAGCAATTTGCGGTAGGCACTAAAAATTCTTGCTCTGGACACAAACCCCATATACTTACCTTCTTTTAACACCGGTAAATTATAATGACTGGATTCTTGAAATTTACGCGCGACTTCCTCCATACTTTCAGTAGGATCTACAATGGTATCGGGCATGTACATTAAATCGCTAACCATCGTTGTATCGTAAAGTTCAGGCTGAAACATGATGGTCCTGATGTCGTTGATAAAAACCACGCCGTAAAAAGTATTTTCATCGTCCACCACCGGTATAATATTACGCTCCGACTGGGCAATAACCTTAACCAAATCGCCCAGAGTGGCTTCCATGTTTATCGTTTTGAAATTGTTTTCCAGGTGGTTCTCGATGTGCATCATTTGCAGCACCGACTTATCTTTGTGGTGCGTAAACAGCTCTCCTCGTTCGGCCAAACGTTTGGTATACAAACTATGTGGTTCAAAATAGTTGATGGTAATAAAAGAGATGGTAGCCGTTACGATGAGTGGCGTAAACAACTCATAACCACCAGTAAACTCTGCAATTAAGAATATACCTGTTAACGGCGCATGCATAACTCCGGCCATAACGCCAGACATTCCCACCAAAGCCATGTTTTTTTCAGGCACACCACCAAAAGGCAACAGGTTAATAATTTTTGCATAAAACACACCAAAAACTCCACCCATAAACAAGCTAGGGGCGAACACCCCGCCAACGCCACCACTTCCGTTGGTAACGGCCATAGCCACCACTTTGAAAATAAGGATCATCGCCAGAAAAAGGAGTAAAAAGTAAATATTGGAAGCATGCCCAAGAAAATTGGCATTTACCAACCCATCAACTTTCTGGTTAATAAGTAAGTGCAGAAATTCATAACCTTCACCATAAAGCGATGGCAACATAAAAATCATTACGCCCAACGCCACGCCTCCAGTCAGCACCTTTAAATAACGGTTTTTAATTTCTTTCATTTTACTCTCGATATACATCGAAGATCGGGTGAAATATAAGCTAACGAGCCCCGTTAGAAGCCCCAGCAAAGCGTAGAAAGGAAGATGTTGTAACGAAAACCCTTCATTCAGATCGAATGAAAATAACACCCCGCTACCCATTAAAAAGAAAGCTACCATGGAGCCAGCTGCTGCCGAAATTAACAAAGGAATCAAAGCACCCATAGTAAGATCTATCATCAGCACTTCGAGGGAAAAAACCACCGCGGCAATGGGAGCTTTAAAAATACCGGCAATGGCTCCCGACGCTCCAGCCCCCACAAGCACCATCATGGTTTTTCTATTCAGGTGAAAAAGCTGCCCAAAATATGAACCTAGCGAACTTCCTGTCAGCACGATAGGGGCCTCTAATCCTACAGACCCACCAAACGCTACAGTAAAAGTACTTCCCACCATAGAAGAATAAATATTGTGCTTTTCTATTTTACCATTTTTGCGTGAAATGGCATACAATATTTTACTTACACCATGTCGGATATCATCGCGTACTACATACACTGCAAAAATGACGGTGAGCAGAATACCAAAAAACGGAAAAGCCAGATAAAGATAATTGGCAGCGTCAAAATTAAAACCGTGTGTAATTAGCTCATGGGTGTAGAACACAGTATTTTTCAGCAACACGGCAGCCAACCCGCTCAACAAACCAATAACAAGACTTAGCACCAAGACGAGTTGGCGCTGACGTTGTGCATTGGACAATAACTCTGCCATGAATTTGGCGCGGGAAGCAGAAAACATAATAAACTCAAAATTTAAGAAAAGGCAAAAGTAGGTAATTATCGGGTTGAAAACTAAGCAGTTTTAAATGGATACCAACGCACAAAGTGTTAACTCTCAACATTGGCACTATTGCAGCAGTTAAGCTTGAGATGGCGTTTTACAAGTAAATATCAGAATTATAGCATTTCGACTGAGAACCAATTAGCGGGCTTTAAATGTAATTTCATCCATTAGCGATTGAACCACATACCGCATTTCGGTAAGTTCGAGTGCAACTAAATTTCCATAACCAGATCGGTTGTCGTAATAAACTCCGTTATCAAGGTCGATAAATTTATAGCTGGAAGTGTTTATGCAGGTGTCGATAAATTCGAGGTTTACTGGCACATGCCCATGTATTACTTTTCGCCCACGGATTTTATTCTTGTCCACCTGATAGTCTCTAATCCATAGCATCGACCGCTTATCGTCAAAAGGATCATCTTCTTTAAAGTTGAGACCTGCATGAACAATAACATAATCGTCAGTCAGAGCAAAGTATTGTAACTTTCGCATCCAATCGATGTACTTTTCCGGAATGTCACGTGGCGAATCGGCATCGAAACTCTCCATGGCTTCCTTACCGCCATATACTTCCCACTCTTTCTGAACCTTGGTTTTCGTTCGAATTCCAAGAAAACCCTTGTTTTTCTTGTCCTCATCAAAAGCTCGGATACAATAATCTTCATGATTACCCATCAACAGGGTCAGGTTATGTCCAGCTTGCTCCAAACCCATGACATAGTCAATAACTCCTTTGCTATCGGGTCCACGATCGATATAATCGCCCAAAAAAAACAACTCATCACCCAGTTCGGGTTTAATTTGTTGTTCAATGAGGAACTTTAGCGTACGTGCACATCCATGTATATCGGGTATGACCCATTTTTTTGCCATTGGATTACGTTATGATTCGGTTCAAAACTACTAAAAAAACAGAATACAAAGTTTACAGTAGATTATTCCAACTATTTTCCTTTGGCCTGGTTGGCCACCTGATCCATCAGTTTTTTTATTTCTTCGGGATCGCCCAGAAAATAGTCTTTAATAAGATTCATATCATCATCAAATTCAAACACATACGGTATACCAGTTGGTATGTTGAATTCGAGAATCTCGGCTTTACTCATGTTTTTTAGTTTCATCACAAGGGCTCTAAGGCTGTTGCCATGCGCGGCAATAAGCAGGTCGTTTTGCTCCTTTAATGCAGGCAATAATTCCGACTCCCAGTAGGGCGCAAGTCTGTCGATAACTTCCTTTAACGATTCAGTAAGAGGTAATTCGGCAGGCGACAGCGCAGCATAACGCTCTTCAAAACGGGGATTTCTTTTGTCGTCATTTCCCAATACGTCTGGGGGTGTATCAAAACTACGACGCCAAAGCTGCACCATTTCAGGACCATACTTCTTTGTTGTTTCCACTTTATTTAACCCTTGCAGCGTGCCGTAATGTTTTTCGTTCAAACGCCAGGTTTTTTTTACCTCAATCCACATCAAATCCATTTCTTCGAGCACCAACCACAAGGTTTTAATGGCCCGCGACAAGTAGGATGTGTAAGCTAGATGAAAATCAAACCCCTCGGCCTTCAGCACCTTTCCTGCTTTAATTGCTTCTTCAATTCCCTGCTCCGACAAGGGCACATCTGTCCATCCGGTAAAGCGATTTTCTTTATTCCAGGCACTCTGCCCATGGCGCACCAACACTAAACGTTTCATTTTATATAGGTTTTAAAATTTAAAAATGGAAAAACAAAATTACTAAAATACTGTGGGTCTTTTGCAGACAATTGTATTTTTGCTGCATGTATGTTACACCCCCTTTACTGCTTAAAATAATGATGCCCTGGCTGAGTTGGGACATAAAGACTTCCGAAAAGGTCATTTATTTGACATTTGACGATGGTCCACATCCCGAAATAACGCCCAAAGTCTTGACTATTTTGGATAAATACAATGCCAAAGCTACATTTTTTTGCGTGGGTGAAAATGTGCAAAAACACCCCCAAACTTATGCCTCCATCCTTGCTCATGGACACCAAACAGGCAACCACACTTTTAACCATTTAGTAGGCTGGAAAACAGACAACAAAATCTATTACAAGAACATTGAAAAAGCTGCTGAGCATATAAAAAGCAACCTTTTCAGACCACCCCACGGACGCATTAGCCCAAGACAAGCGTGGCACCTCCACAGCAAATATCGCCTGATCATGTGGTCGGTAATTTCTTATGATTTTGATAACCGGATAACTTCAGAGCAATGTCTCGAAAACGTGCTAAAACACAGTCGACCGGGAACGATTGCGGTTTTCCACGACAGTGAAAAATCAGCAAAAAATATGCTTGAAGCCTTGCCAGCCTACCTGCAAAAAATGACTATAGAAGGATATGCTTTTCATGCGATCGGTGAATAATCTGCATACAATTCGCATGTCAATAATTTGCATCTTTGTAGGCGTAATCGACAAACCACATGATAAAACGGATTTTCTTCTATATTGGCGTACTTGCAATAGCTTTTTTTGTGCATCGTTGCGCACACCCTGTAATGCCCAGCGGAGGGCCAAAAGATATAACCCCTCCAGAGATTTTATCAGAAATTCCCAGCAATGGTAGCGCCAATTTTGCAGGAAAGAAATTTATTCTTAACACGAACGAGTTTGTCGTTCTTGAGAATATCCAACAGGAAGCCCTGATATCTCCACCTATGAAAGAGCAACCTGACTTTGTCACCCGTGGGAAATCGATTCAGGTAAAATTTAAGGAACCGCTAAAACCCAACACGACCTATTCGGTATATTTTGGTGCCTCCATCGTCGATTTAACCGAAGGCAATCCCCAGCACAACTACACTTACATTTTTTCGACAGGAAACTTTGTTGACTCGCTAAGTCTTTATGGAACAGTTCAAAATGCACAAAATCTGCTTCCTGAAGAAATGGTTTACGTGATGTTGTACAAAGACAACAACGACACCATCCCGCTCGACAGCCTTCCCTATTTCGTGCCGCCATATTATGTAAGCAAAACAGATGTAAATGGTCGGTTTTCATTTCAGGGGCTGGCAGCCGAATCGTATAAAATTTTTGCGCTAAACGACCAAAATGCGAACTTTATGTTCGATCAGCCCGGTGAGGCTATTGCCTTTATTGATACGTTGGTACGTCCTTTTTATGATGAAACACGAAAGCCAAAAAAAGTTATTGAGTTAGATACAATAGTTGAAGAACCAGACTTTGACGTGGCTATCGACACCCTGCAACGACGGCTCGACTCCATTGCCCAAGACTCTGTTTTCAATGAAAGATTTAACGGACTAAGCCTATTTATGTTTACCCAAACCGACAGCACCCAGCGTTTGCTCAAAGCAGAATTACTACGCCGCAACACCTTACAATTTTCCTTTTCACGACCTGCCGATAGTGTTAGCATAATTCCAACAAACTTCAATCCCGATACACTGTGGCACTTGGTGCATCACTCAGCAAAAAACGACACACTTATCTGGTACTTAAAAACACTGCCTATCGACACGCTTAATTTTTTGATTAAAAACCAACAAGATACACTTGGCGAAGTAGCCATCAGACTCGATCCCGACAAAACATCCGGACGAGCCCGGCAAAACAAAAAGAAAAATAAGACCCAGGAGACCATTGACTGGGCGTCGAACATAAAAAACGGAAACCTCTTACTTACCGCAAAACCTCAAATTACTTTTTCACAACCCATGATGTGCTTTGTTGGCGATTCGGCCATGCTTTTGGTTGGCGCAGACACCATTCAGAACCCTCTTTTTGAGTTTGCCGACAGCCTTCACCAAGCCATTCAATTTCCAATCGACATCATCGAAGAAACACGCTATAAAATTGAGTATCCAGATTCTTCATTTGTTGACTGGAACGGCTTTCACAACAAAGCGATCAGCTTGTCGTTTACGCCAAAACCCCTGAAAGAATACGGCATATTTACGCTGCATCTGCACCCCGAACACTCCCAACCATACATTTTAGAAATGATAAACGACAAAGAGGTTGTTTTTAAGCAGGTTGAGTTTTATCATGACACAACCGTTGTTCTGGACTTTCTGACACCAGGAAAGTTTCTTTTCAAAATTATTTACGACGACAATAACAACCATCAATGGGATCCGGGTTTTTACCCAACCAAATTACAACCTGAAAAGGTAATATACCTAAACAAAGAAATACAAATTAGAGCCAACTGGGAAGTGGAAGAGGAATGGACGTTCTAAGTGCCTGTAAGCTAGAGAGTAGTCCTTGACTAATACTCGTTACAGCGGTTTACGCATTCGATAATCTCGGTGAGAATGAGACTACGCAAGGAATAAAATATTTTCTTACCCTCTCTTTTTGAGTTGAGCACTCCTTTGTTTTTAAGGATATTCAAATGATGAGAGGCGGTTGCTTGTTCAATGTCAAGTTTTTCGTAAATCTCAGTTACACTCAATTTTTTACCATCAGCAAGTAAATCAATAATGGCAATGCGCATTGGGTGAGAAATAGCCCTCAATTTACTAGCGGCGGATTCAAGCTTTAATATATCGATGTCGACAGGTTGCATTGTGTAAATTTTTGCAAAACTATTATTAACCTGTATTGTAAACAAGCAATAATGAACATATATTGCTCAATTACATATTTTTTACTTGTTCTAAATAGTAATTAGACGGCAAAAAGCTCGGTAAATGCGAAGCTATTCCCATCAAAAAGCCCTTTATCACTGAGTTTTAATTCGGGAATTACCAATAAAGCCATAAAAGACAAAGTCATAAATGGTGCCCTAAGCTTCGCCCCCATTTTGTGGACTTCGTTATCGATTTTATGATAATGATGCGCTACTTTGTAGCCATCGCATGTCGACATCAGTCCGGCAACAGGAAGTGGGAGCGTGTTGTTTACACGCTTATTCACAACCGTAACACCGCCTTTCTCGGCAATGATGTTGTTGATTGCCTGTGTAATGAACTCATCGGAGGTTCCTACGGCAACAATATTGTGGCTGTCGTGGGCCACACTCGAAGCGATGGCTCCCTCTTTAATATTAAAGTTTTTAATAAACGCTACAGCAGGTTTGGCCTTGGCTTCATAACGGTTCAACACCACCATTTTCAAGACATCATTTTTCGTGTCGCTAATAACGTTGTTATCAACAACCAAAGGATTTTCAAAGATTGTCCCTGTAACCAACTGGCCATCATACGCTTCAATAACCCGCAGCTTTTTACCTTCAGGAGTTACCCGAATGTCTTCACTGGTAATTGGTGTGGCCGAAAAATTGTTTGGCTGGTCCTCAAAAACAGTATCTATCAACGATTTGCCCTGATCGGCTACCAATAGCCCGTTAATGTATGTTTGAAGCACATTAAAATCTTCCGGATTGTCAACCACGATCATGTCAGCAGGATCGCCTACCTGCAGTGTACCTACTTCCAAACCATAGTGCTCAAGGGGATTAAGAATGGCACTTCGCAACACCTTCATTAAATCGTAACCTTCGCCCATGGCCCGTTTAACCAATTGGTTTATATGCCCTTTAACAAGATCGTCGGGATGCTTGTCATCGGAGCAAAACAACACCTGGTCGGCGTGGTTTTCCATCAGGCCAATTAACGCTTCAAAATTTTTAGCGGCACTTCCTTCCCTAATTTGGATTTTCATGCCTGCTTTTATCTTGTCGACAGCCTCCTCCATGGTAAAACACTCGTGATCGGTAGTTACTCCGGCCGAGGCATATTTTTGGGCTGCTTCTCCTTTCACTCCGGGCGCATGGCCATCAACGGGTTTATTGTGACTTTTAGCGATGGCAATTTTTTCCATCTCCCATGGATCACGGTTTATCACACCAGGAAAATTCATCATTTCAGACAAATATTTAATCTCATCCATGGCCAGCAATTCCTCCATTTCGGCTTGTTTAAACTGAAATCCTGCCGTTTCAAACGGAGTTGCCGGAACGCATGCCGAAGCTCCAAAATAAAACTTGAAAGGAACTTTTTTTCCATTGGCAATCATGTATTTTATCCCGTCAATGCCAAGCACATTGGCTATTTCGTGAGGATCTGAAACAGTGGCCACCGTACCATGCAATACTGCCAATTTGACAAATTCAGACGGAATAAGCATTGAGCTCTCGATATGAATATGGGCATCAATGAGCCCGGGCATAATGTATTGGGTACTGCTAACTTCTTGCGGTAGAATATCTTTGACACGGCCATCTTCAACGACTACTGTTCCGGGAAATATCTTTTGTTTGTGCAGGTCAACGATCTGGCCGCTTATGGAGAAATTATTTGAGTTTGACATGGTTTGTAATTTTAGTTAATAAACAAAGATAACAGATATTGAGGAAAACAGTGTAAGCCGAAATAAAAAAGGATAAGTCAGACAAACTTACAGCGCGATGATTTTAATGCCTTTGTCGTGAAAATTAGCCGCTACTGCATCTAGGTTTCGTGTAAACCCAAGCAAAAAACCTCCACCTCCTGAGCCACACAGTTTAAGGTAATAATCACCAGAATCGAGTCCTGTTTTCCACAGTTCATGAAACGCAACTGGAATCATAGCCTCGAAATGGGCTAAGAAAAATGACGACAAATCAAAAAGGGCCTTAAAAAGCGCATCGGTATCGCGGGCCACAAGGGCTTCGATACACTGGTTGTTGGCTGGAATTAGCTCACCAACAAAATTTTTATAAAAACGATGTTTCCTGCATTTCTCAAAAAACTGATTTACCAAGGGGCCGGTTTTTCCAACTACATTGGTATCAATCAGAAACATCGAAAAACCAGCAAAGTGCAAATCTTCGGGCAAATCGACAAAAGAAATGCTGCTTTTGCTTTTTATAAGCAAAGGTTTTTGCAAATAGCATAACAAAGGATCTAGCCCGGAACTTACCCCATGAAAATATGACTCCATCTGTGCCAGTTTTTCTTTTAGTTGCTGAAGACCGTCATCAGAGGAGATTGCTTTTTTTATTGTGTTTTTTTGGTAGCGTTCATAAACAGCGGCACACAACGCCCCCGAACTGCCAACACCAAACCCTTGAGGAATAGTTGAATCAAAATAAAGGCCGTTTTTGAGGTCTTCCTCAAATTGGGCAAGATCAAGTTCTGCTATCAACTCTTTGCTGTCGCTGAGTTGTTGTAGAAAAAAATAAAAACGAAAGAGCTCAGGGTCGGGGATTAAAATACCCGCATCATCTTTTTGATTATCACGAAATTGCCAGCGTGCCTCAAACCTGCTCAAAGGAACTGTAAGCCCCATCGAGTCGCAAATAACACTGTATTCGCCAAACAACAAAAGTTTTGAATAATATACTTTTTCCTCTGTCATCCCTGTAAAATTAATTGCTTTGGGCCGATTCCAATTTCGTCGTCCAGGTATTTTTTGGCGTTGCAAAAACCCAACAACTCCTCTTTAATAAACTGGTTAACTAAATGTTTATGTTCTAAAGGATAGAGCAAATGAACATTTGGTCCGGCATCGAGGGTAAAACAAACCGGAATATTTTTCTCTTTCCGAAAACGCCTGACTCGCTCAATTACCGACAAGGTTCCAGATTCGAGCAACAAATAACCCGGATTTGAAGCCATCATTAGCGCATGTAGGGTAAGGGCTTCTTGCTCAACAATTTCAATAAAACGAGACAAATTTCCATCAGAAAGCACTTCCAACAACTCCAAAACGTGGCCCTTCGCCTGAGCATATCGCACAGAAGCATAGGGGTTTGTCTCCATTAGTCCGTGGCCGGCACTGCTACCCACTTTCTTCTCAGCAGCATTGACGAGCAGAATACTATCCTGCATTTTTTCAAAAACAGGATGTATGGCAGTGGCAACAGGAACAGCAAACAAATCGCTGTAAACCTCAGATGCTTCTGATTTTCCCCAAACAACATAATTTCCAAAAACCGACCTACAAGCACTTCCCGAACCCAGCCGCGCCCACTGGGATGCTTCGCGATAAAACTGTTGAACGGGTTTGACTTGACCCGTTATTTTTTCGGCCACCGAACACAAAGCCAGCGCCAAGGCGCTGAAAGCGGAGGCAGAAGAAGCAATGCCGGAAGAATGAGGAAATGAATTGTGAGAATTTATATCCAGATGAATACCGTTCAACCATTGATTGCCGTGGGACAACCGGTGCAGGTAGTTCAGTAAGCGTTGTTCAAATTTCGGATTTGGTTTGCCCTCAAAAGCAAAAGTTAATGTCACTTCTTTTTGATCGGGCGAATAAACAAACTGCACAGTGGTTTCAGTTACCGATTTACTGAGGGTCATGCTCAGCGATGGATTTCGTGGCAATTGATCGCCAGTTTTCCCCCAATACTTAACCAACGCAATGTTGGATGGGCTTTGCCATGTAACTTTTCCTTGCATGGCGCAAAATTAAAAATAATCAGGCGGCGGCATCACAATCTCGGCAAAAGAAAACAGGGTATGATAACCAAGTGCATTCATGTCGCTTACAAATGCCGATTTTTCTTTTTGCGTGGTGACCAACACAAAGTCGCCACCCCACGCTCCAAGCGATTTTACAACCCCTTGGTAACGGCTAAAAAGTTTGTTTTGTACGGTTTCGCGGTTAAGCACGTTGGCAACAATGGCCTCATGCTGCCGCAAAAGGCGCTCAAAATCGTCAAGTGTTGTTGTTCTGCAAAGCGATTCGGTGATCTCGCTTATTTCCTGAACGGCCAAACTGGTGGGAGATTTTTGCTTTTTAAAGCGTTCTATTTCGAGGCTCGATTGCTGCTTTTGACCCAAGTAAACAAAATAAATCTGCTCATGAAAAGCAGGAAAAAAACCAACAGACTCCGCAGTAGGTCCTTTTTCGGTTAAAGAATAAATTACAGGGCCTTTTGCAGTGGCACAGGCAACGTCGTAGCCTGAACCCCCGAATAGCTCTTTATTAAGCCAATAAGCATCAGCACCGGTAAACTGCGACAACAACGAAATGAGTGTGGAACTCGATCCAAACCCAAAATCAGGACTGAAGTCGAGATGGGTTTCGACAATCAAGCCAGCGTAATCATTAAGGTTTACGTTTTGAAAAGCCAACTTTAGGATTTTATTCAGTTTTTCGGCAAGCAATCGGTTGGTGGAAGATTGAATAGTCAGGCTTGGGAAATCAAGAACTGTTTCAAACCAAAGTCCTTTAGGCTCAAACGCTCTCCAAATCAATGTATTATGAGCATTTTCAGTTACTTTCATGCGCTGCCCCACTTTTAGCGGCAAGGCCAAAGAGCGAGCCCCCTCCAACACCAGATACTCGCCTGTAATCAACAATTTACCGTTGGCATAGAATGTTTTGGGTACACTCATCCGTTCTTCCTAAGATTAGCCAAAAACAAGCTCACATTGGAAAATGACACTTTATTCTCAACGAAATAAGCCACTGCTTTTTCTTTTTCTTCTTTGTTGGCTTCAAAGTGATTGAGGATGTTTAGCAGGTGCATTTTCATATGTCCGATTTGTATGCCTTTGGTAACCAACGACCTGATCGCCGCAAAGTTGTTGGCCAAACCGATGGCCGCTGCAATCATCATCAATTCGTTGGCGGTAGGATTTCCGAGCATTTTGAGCGAATGCTTCGCTAAGGGATGTAACGAAGTAAGCCCACCAACCGTTCCCAACGCCATGGGAAGTTCAAGCTCGTACTTGAATTTACCTCCCGACAGATCGACACGCGACAAGCTTTTGTAACTTCCGTCGCGGGCAGCATAGGTGTGTCCTGCGGCTTCTATTGCCCTGAAATCATTGCCAGTAGCAATGGCCACAGCATCAATTCCATTAAAAATACCTTTGTTGTGTGTGGTTGCGCGATGCACATCAATTTCTGCGATATGCACAGCCAGCTGAAATTTTTTGGCAAACTGCTCACCGGTAAGCGACTCATCCATGCCCTCCAGCTCTGCATAATCGCATTCTACCCAGGTTTTTACCAAGCATTTTGGGGTATAGTTTGAAAGAATTGACATGATAATCTCGCAATGCCGTTCCTCATCTGTTAGCGTTTCTTCTTCATTAAAAAACAGTTGTAGCTCCTGAGCAAATTCCTCCAAACAGGAGTTTATAAAATTAGCCCCCATGCTATCAACCGTGTTAAAAGCTACTTTGAGCTGGTAATAGTTTTCAATTTTTTTGGTTAGATCCACGAGTTCGAACCTGATAATACCGCCACCACGGGCTTCCATGTTCATTGTAAGGTGGCGTGTTGCGTGACGCAGGCGGGCATAAAGTTTTTCGAGCAGTCTTTCGAGATGCTTGGTTTTTCCCTGCCACAGGAAATGAACCTGTCCAATTTTTTCGACATCGACCACTTCGGCAATAAAGCCACCATGATCGAACCAAAAACGGGCACTTGAGGAAGCCGCTGCCACCACCGAACTTTCTTCAATAACCAGCGGTACAAGGTAATTGATGTTATTTACAATTACATTGGGTGCCACGCCGTAAGGAATATAAAAATTGGAGATGGTGTTCTCGCTAAACTCATCAAATATTTTCTGCTTGTTTTGGTCGCTGTGCCAAAAACTCTTCAGCAAGTCAATTGTTTCCAACTGATTATCCATCAGTTCGGCAACAATTTTCAACTTATCTTCTTTCAGGAGCTTGCTAAAACCCCTGATGATCAGATCACGTTTTCTTCTTCTAGGCATGTTGGTTATTCAAAAAAATCACCATTAAAAATCTACCAGGTATCTTCTTTTTTTTCGGGTTCCGGTTTCATTTTTTCCTCCAAGTTGGCGCCCCATTCGTTCACAAAGTCGGCAATCTGTTTCAGGTAGCTATCCCACCTTGGGTCGTAAGCGGGATCGCTTTTGTCGAGCCATTTTTCGACCGGAATATTGGTCTGCGATTTTAGCACCAACTCATTTATCGTGTAGCGGTACCTGTTATCTTTCAATTCGAT
>CAYWNI010000032.1:0-14037 GCA_964459525.1 uncultured Lentimicrobiaceae bacterium
CTCAATTATTAAAAACTGCATCAACCTTACCAGCCATAGAACTGCTCTCGTTGAACAACCAATACAGTCAGTTTTTGGGTGAGGTATTAAAGAAATTTATAAACAAACTTCCTGTAAAACCTGACCTAATCTCCTCGCATGGCCACACCATTTATCATGAACCAAAACAAGGTTTTAGCTATCAGCTTGGCGATGGATCGTTAATTGCCAATATTACTGACGTGGTCACAATAAATGATTTTAGAAACACTGACATTTTGAATGGAGGACAAGGAGCCCCATTGGTACCAATAGGTGATAGATTACTTTTTGGTGATTTCAAGGCTTGTATAAATCTAGGAGGGATTGCAAACATTTCGTACGAACTTAATGCCAAACGCATTGGTTATGATATTTGCGGGGCCAATCAACTGCTCAACGCACTGAGTCAACTGCTTAACCTCCCCTATGATAGCGAAGGGAAAATTGCCCGTACCGGAAAAGCAGATCCTGTTCTACTCGACATACTTAACACAGATGCTTTTTTAAGCATACCATTTCCCAAGTCGTTGAGCAATCAATATGTTCAGGAAAAATTTGTTAAACCACTCTGCGACAATAATAGCTCAGTATCCGACCGGTTGGCAACAGCTGTAGACCATATCGCCATACAAATTGCAACAAGCTTAAAATCTATACCTTCCGGAAAAGTTTTGGTTACCGGTGGCGGTGCCAAAAACCGTTTCCTAATCAACAGGTTATCGGAATTGACCAGTCACGAATTAATCGTTCCCAGCGAAATATTTATCGACTACAAAGAAGCCATCATTTTTGGTCTAATGGGAGCTCTTCGGTTTAACGAAGAAATAAACTGCCTAGCATCCGTAACTGGTGCACGGCAAAACAGTATTTGTGGCAGAATCAACAGACCATAAAAAAAGCTACCTTCTCAGGTAGCTTTTTTTTTAAATCTTAATAAGTCAGACTTACAAGTGCCCGGTGAGCATCATCTGAACATAATAGGCGCCAATACCAGCAAAATACCCTAACATGGCCAGCAGACTAATCTTTTTCATGTACCAGATAAAGTCTATTTTCTCAAGCGCCATAGCAGCCACACCTGCAGCAGAACCAATAATCAGGATACTGCCACCCGTACCAGCAGTAAAAGCAAGCAATTCCCAAAAGATACCATCAACGGCAAAATGTCCTCCGACCGGGTCAATTGGGTACATACCCATCGCACCAGCAACCAATGGCACATTGTCGACAATAGAGCTCAAAAGCCCAATGGCGGTATTGATAACATAAATATTTTCATTGGTTACATCATTAAGCCATTTTGATAACAGACCGAGCTGTCCTGCTGTTTGCATTGAAGCAACAGCCGAAAGAATACCTAAGAAGAACAGTACAGTTGGTATATCAACTTTTTTGATGACCCCAACAACAGTAAGCCTGCGTCTATCTTCATAAACCTTGGTTCGGTGCAGAATATCAGTAAGCATCCACATAACACCCAGACCCAGCAACATACCCATATATGGAGGAAGGTGGGTAATAGTTTTGAAAACTGGAACAAAGAGTAGTGAACCAACGCCAACAAACAACATCAGTTTACGCTCAAAAGCGGTTGTAAAATCACGTTCTTGACTTTCAGACAAATGAGGGCGTGTGATATTCCCTTTCATGGTAAAAGACAATAAAATAACCGGAATTAACATGGTAATCAAGCTGGGGATAATTACCATGACAATAATATTGGCTGCGGTTACCTGTCCTCCAATCCAAAGCATAATGGTAGTTACATCACCAATTGGCGACCAAGCACCTCCGGCATTAGCTGCAAGCACAACCATCGATGCAAAGAACCAGCGTGTTTGTTTATCACCGATAAGTTTTTTCAGCAATGTTACCATTACAATGGTTGTGGTAAGGTTGTCAAGCGCTGCCGACATAAAAAAGGTAAGTATGCTTACAATCCATAAAAGCTTCACCTTATTGGTGGTGGTAATTTTGTCGGTAATGAGCTTAAATCCTTGATGTTGGTCAATAATTTCAACAATAGTCATGGCACCGAGCAGGAAGAACAAGATTTCTGAGATATCGCCTAAGTGCTCAATTATTTGGTGATGAACAATAAACTCGATATAAGTTTCGTGATTGACCTCAAAAGTAGAACCTGCGGCTGCCGCCAATATCCGGCCTTCTTCTACGAAGTGATTCCATGAGCCACTTACACCTGACATTAGAATGTCCTCGGCGCCAAGGATAAAAGCCACCCAAGTTAATGAACCGATGAGCAAGGCCGATGCGGCTTTGTCAATCTTTAAAGGATGTTCGAGGGCTATCATTAAGTAACCCACGACAAAAATAATGACCATTAAAATAAACATACGTCGATAATTTTAAGTTTTTAATGGGGGCAAATGTAGCTAAACATCAGATGTCTGCATCTTTAAAGTATGTAAACATTTACATATAACAAAAATTTATAGCGGTTCTAAATTATGCATATCAAAACCTCTAAATCAATTTGATATGAAACAGAAATAAAAATTGCTAATTTCGGTTTTTGGCCTCTTCGATAACTTGTTTTAGTGTTTCGTCGGTAAACTTAAAACTCTTTTTAAGCTTATGAAGCGGGAGTGTAGATGCAGCTTTGGTGGGCATTTTCAATTTAGTCCCCAGATAAGGCTCACCTATCTGATTTGCTTTAGTAATTTCGGATATTGTCATGGTACTATCCAAAATAGCAACATAATATCCCGTTTCATTGGTAGTTTCTTTTTCAGATCCCTGTTCGTAGGACACAACCGCTACCCATAGGAAAAATGCTGGTAATAATAGCTTTAGTAAGCGCAAAAAATTTTTGTATTAAAGGCCGGACGTTTTTTTGACCGGCCTTTAATTAATTAAATTGACAACTTGATACCTTGTGCCAAAGGTAATTCTGTGCCATAGTTTATGGTGTTCGTCTGACGGCGCATGTAAACTTTCCATGCATCAGAGCCCGATTCACGGCCACCGCCGGTATCTTTTTCACCACCAAAAGCACCACCTATTTCGGCACCTGAAGTACCTAAGTTTACATTGGCGATACCACAGTCGCTACCTACAGTACTTAAGAATGTTTCTGCTTCGCGCATATCATTGGTAAAGCAAGCTGACGAAAGTCCCTGAGGCACATCATTTTGAATGGCGATAGCATTTTCAATTCCACCGCTATATTTGATAAAGTATACTATTGGAGCAAAAGTTTCTTCCTGAACAATAGCGAAATGATTCTCGGCTTCAGCAATACAGGGAACAACATAATTACCTGATTCAAAACCTAGCCCTTCGCAAACCTGTCCGCCAAAAAGAATTTTTCCACCTTCTTCAGCAACTTTTACAACAGCGTTTTTAAATAAATCGACAGACATGTTATCAATCAATGGCCCAACAAGCGTATTGGTGTCAAGAGGGTTTCCGATTTTTGGCATGATGCTTTCATAAGCCGTTAAAAACCGTTGACGCACCACATCGTAAACATCTTCATGAATAATAATTCTGCGTGTTGTAGTACAACGCTGACCTGCTGTGCCAACTGTTCCGAAAACAGTAGAAGAAACAGCCATTGGAATATCAGCTTTTGAGCTAATAATAACAGCGTTATTTCCACCAAGCTCAAGGATAGTTTTTCCTAAACGTTTACCAACGATACCGCCAACTCGTTTACCAACAGCGGTTGAACCTGTTACCGACATTAGGTTTATTCGTTTGTCACTTAAAAAGTTATCACCCATTACTGATGATTTGGCAACAATAAGATTAAACACGCCCTCGGGCACGTTATTTTTAATCAGTACATCACGAATGATTTTTTGTGTTGCGATAGCTGTAATTGGCGTTTTTGATGAGGGTTTCCATATAACCACATCACCAGCAATTGCTGCCAATGCGCTATTCCATGCCCACACTGCTACCGGAAAATTATACGAAGTAACGATACCAACAATACCGAGCGGATGGTATTGCTCCGACATACGGTGGTTTTCCCGTTCCGACTGTAAGTTAACACCATTAATAAGGCGTGATTGCCCTACTGCAAAGTCGCATATATCAATCATTTCCTGAACTTCGCCTAAACCTTCCTGATAGATTTTGCCCATTTCAAGAGTTACTAACTGTCCGAGCTCATCCTTTTTCTCACGCAAGGCATTACCAATTTGACGAACTATTTCACCACGCACAGGAGCGGGAGTTTTGCGCCAGATTAAAAAAGCTTCCTGCGCCTTTTTAACCACCATTTCATAGTCGTCAAGAGTGGCGTTTTTTACTTCTGCAATTTTTTTTCCATCGATAGGTGAAAAAGAAGCTGTAACATCGCCTTTGGTTTCCATCCAGTTTTTCCCGGTTGAGAGGCCGGAATTAATGCTGTCAATCTCTAACTTTTCAAGAATATTCTTCATCTTTTTTAATTTAGTCATAAAATGCTTAATATGTTGATTTCGATATACGAATAAGCTTGGCAAAAGTATAGAAAATTGATGAGTTTTCGAGGTTGAAATATCCAATTTTAGACGTACTATTTTCAATATTAGTCATACTTTTGCAGATCGTTATGCAAAACAGCACATAGCGATTGAAGTTTCAACCTTTAAGTTAAAAAAAATGCAAAAGAATCTGTTTTTTGTTCCCCCGGCCAAAAATGAGCCCGTATTAAATTACAAAGTTGGCTCACCGGAGCGTGCGAATTTAATTCAAGCGCTAAACAATGCCAAAGCGCATGAAGTAGATATTCCAATGATTATTAATGGTAAACAGGTTTTTACCGATAAAAAAATCAGAATTAGCCCACCGCACGATCATCAGAAAACGCTTGGTTATTACCACCGTGGTGATGAAAATCATGTTCAATCAGCTATTGACGCTGCTTTGGCAGTGCGCAAAAAATGGGCATCGCTTCCTTGGATGCAACGCGCTTCGATTTTTCTTAAGGCTGCCGACCTTATCTCTGGCCCATACAGAGCCCGTATAAATGCTGCCACCATGCTTGGCCAGTCAAAATCAGCGCACCAAGCCGAAATTGATTCAGCCTGTGAGCTAGCTGATTTTCTAAGGTTTAACGTGCAGTACATGAACGAAATATACACCGAACAACCTGCTTCAGGCGAAACCGTTTGGAACCGTCTTGAATACAGAGGTCTAGAAGGGTTTGTTTTTGCACTTACCCCCTTTAATTTCACAGCAATAGCTGGAAACCTACCCTCTGCCCCAGCCTTGATGGGTAACACGGTGGTGTGGAAAGCATCTAATACCCAGATATATTCAGCGGCTGTTATCATGGATATATTCATGGAAGCAGGTCTGCCAGATGGCGTTATCAATTTGGTGTTCGTTTCAGGGCCTGTGGCAGGAAAAGTAATTTTCAGTCACCCTGAATTTGCTGGCATTCACTACACGGGATCTACTGCCGTTTTCCAAAATATATGGAAAGAAATTGGAAACAACATTCACAAATACAAATCTTACCCCCGCATCGTGGGCGAAACCGGAGGCAAAAACTTCGTTCTCGTACATAAATCAGCTGATCCTGAGCAAGTAGCAACTGCGCTTACCCGTGGTGCTTTTGAGTATCAAGGACAAAAATGCTCGGCAGCATCCAGAGCGTATATCCCCAGCAACCTTTGGGAAGATGTTAAAGCCAAGCTAGTTGCAGACATGGGCAGCATTAAAATGGGTACGGTAGAAGACTTAACCAATTTTGTAAATGCAGTAATCGATGAAGCTTCTTTCGACAAACTTTCTGGTTTTATTGAAGAAGCTGTTAAAGACCCAAGCATTGAAGTGCTGCACGGTGGGCATTGCGACAAATCAGTGGGATACTTTATTGAGCCTACCGTTCTTGTTACAAAAGACCCCCATTACGTAACCATGGAAGAGGAACTATTTGGCCCAGTTCTAACCATCTACGTTTACCAGCCTGAAAAATTTGACGACGTAATTGATTTGGTTGACAAAACCTCAATTTACGGATTAACAGGATCTATCTTCTCGAAAGACCGTTATGTAATTGAAGAAGTTACAAAAAGACTGGTACATGCCGCTGGAAACTTCTATATTAATGACAAGCCAACAGGTGCCGTTGTAAACATGCAGCCTTTTGGTGGAGCCAGGGGATCAGGTACCAACGATAAGGCTGGATCGAAATTAAATTTGCTCAGGTGGGCTAGTCCACGGACTATCAAAGAAACTTTCGTGACTCCTACAGATTACAGATATCCTTTCATGGAGAAATAGATTACCCCAAATTGGGATAACAAATAGTTTAGGCTGGTTGGGTCATTTTGATGACGAACCAGCCTTTTTTATACCAGTTTTTTACGCCGCCATTTGTTCCAAAAACCCCACATTAAAAGACTTCGAGCCAACATAAACACGTTTAAAGCCAGCCATAAAGCATGATTACCGAGGCTATCTCTTGTTAGAAAATACACAGGAAAAAACACGAAACATGCAGCGAGAATCATGCTATTACGCATGGTTTTGGAGTCAGTAACTCCCACGTATATTCCATCCCAAATAAAAGCTGCAAAACTTGTTAATGGCAAAACGACAATCCAAAGATAAAAGTCATCGGCTGACTCAATCAGTGATTTACTGTCGGTCATGATGCCCAATAAAACTTCAGCCCCGAAATAATACAACAAAGTAACCAGCAGCATTATAACCATGCTCCAGGCGAATATTCGTTTTATCGTTTGCCGTAGGAAAATTCGGTTTCCAGCACCAAATGCCTTTCCAACCAATGATTCGGCAGCATAAGCCAACCCATCGGCAAAATAACTGAACAGAAAGAAAAACTGAAACAACAAGGTGTTAACGGCCAGCAGTTTTTCACCTGAACGAGCAGACATCGCCGTGAAAAATGAAAGCGTAATCAATAAAACAACCGAACGTATAAAGATATCGCTGTTTACCCCCAAAAACCGGCTCATATCCAAACGGTTAAAAACTTTTTTAAAGGATTGCCGAAAAAGATAATGGCGGTAACGCGTCCAAAGAAAAAACAGGCCAAGAATCAATCCGGAATATTGTGCTGCTAGCGTTGCCCAGGCCACGCCATCTGAATTAAGATTAAACCCGAACACAAACAAGAAGTTGAGCCCGATATTGAGCAAATTCACAAAAAGTGCAATAAGCATCGGGAAGGTAGCATTTTGCATACCTAAAAACCAACCGTAAAGCGCATACAACCCCAGCGTGGCGGGGGCGGCATAAATACGGATGTTAAAATATGAACTGGCCAAGCTTTCAACCTGTGGCGTGCTTTCTAAATAAAAAAACGAAACAAGCCGTATCGGATATTGCAACAAGATTAGCCCAAATGCCATCATCATGGCGATAATCAGCGATCGTTTTAGAACAAGGGCAATCGCTTCATGGTTTTGAGCCCCAAATGCCTGAGCCGATAACCCCGTAGTACCCATACGAAGAAATCCAAAAACAGAATAAACCACGCTGAATATCGTCGAACCCAAGGCAATAGCCCCCAAATAAGCTACATCATCCAGATGTCCCATCATAGCTAGATCAGCCATACCCAAAAGAGGAACGGTAATATTCGTAATTAAATTAGGAATTGCCAGTCGTAGTATATCTTTGTTCAGGGGATTAGCCGAGATTTTAAGCATGTAGGATGACTTATTTCAGGCCAAGGAGTTTAATGTTAAGCCTGTATTTTCTCACTTAATGGGCGTGTAAACCACATTCTTTGGTGTCAGGGTTTTCCCACCACCATCGTCCTGCACGAATATCTTCACCCGGCTCAATGGCACGGGTGCATGGCAAACATCCGATGCTCGCAAAACCCTTTTTATGCAAAGAATTTACCGGAACATGGTTCATGGCAACATAATCCCAAGCCTGTTGTTCAGTCCAGTCGATAAGCGGATTGATTTTTAGCATGTTGTTGTTTTCATCCCATTCAACCACCTGCATGTCTTCGCGCGTTACCGACTGTTCACGACGTAGTCCTGTAATCCAAGCATCAAGACCTTTCATCGCTCTAGCAAGCGGCACTAGCTTACGCAATCTACAACACAGTTTTCTGTTTTCGATACTGTCATAAAACAAGTTTATACCCTTTTCGTTCACCATAGCCTCAATTTCTTCGGCATCAGGAAAAAAGACTTCCAGATTAATCTTGTACTTTTTGGTAGTTATATCCATCAGATCATAAGTCTCTGGAAAAAGGCGGCCAGTGTCGAGGGTAAAAATCCGTACTGAGGTATCAATCTCCGCCACCATGTGGGTAAGCACTTGATCTTCCAATCCGAGACTGGTAGACAGCGCAATTTTACCCTTAAATTCATTTACAAAAAACCGTATCACTTCCTGAGCAGATTTACCAGTAAGTTGCAGATTCCAATCTCTAATATTTTCTTTATTAATCATATATCCCAATTTTTCGCAACAAAAGTAAGAAGTTCTCCTTAAACCATTCTATTTTAATTCGTCAATAGCCACCTTGTCGCTTGCGCAGAATTTAAGACATGACACAGGAAAGCACTCCCGAAAGGATGAGAATTAATACCCACAGAACTTTGCTTTTTCTTAGCCTAATTCATAAAATGCTCTCATTTAATCATCGCCAAACATCGACTCAATGTTGTGGAATTTGATGTTGTAGTCCTTGATAGATTCGCGTATTACATTGTGTGCTTCTTCTACGCCGTATGTATGGGTAATTTCAGCATTTCGCTTATCACCTCCTGGCATATCTTTATAGGTGAGAAAATAGTGCCGCAGCCGTTCCACAACCATTTCGGGCAAGTCGTTTATTCCTTTGTATTGGGCATAAACAGCATCGTTATACAATACAGCTATTATTTTATCGTCGGCCTCATTGCCATCAATCATTCGAAAACCGCCCAGGGGTCTGGCTCTAACGATGATATTACCGTGCGAAATGGTTTTTTCGGTTAGAATACAAATATCAAGCGGATCACAATCGCCAACAATATCCTCACGGCCAGTAGCTTCACGACTTAACTCGGCCACATTTCTGGCGCAGTAGGTTTGCGGAATAAAGCCATAAAGGGCAGGAATAACATTTGAGAATTTCTGCGGTCTGTCGATTCGCAAATAGCCGCTATCCTTATCCACCTCATACTTAACAGTATCGGTAGGTACCATTTCGATAAACGACATAATAATTTCAGGAGCTTCTTCACCAACATCAATCCCGTGCCAAGGATGCGATTTATACCGAAGTCCCATCAGGCGACCTATTTGATCCATTATATTACTTTTCATCGTATTGGTTTTTATCGTTATAAATGTTGTTGCAACAGTGCGACAACCATGTTATTGTAAACGGCAAAGATACCTATTCTCACTTTTGCGACAAGAATTCCTTGTCAAATATAACTGAAACAAAACCTCATGGTGTAAAATAACCATGAAAAATTTAAAATTCCCACATTTGCTTTTAAACAGAGTAATTCACCGACCAGTAAACCAACTGAAATCATTCAGGGCCTCTGATATTGGATTTACTAACTTTGTCGCAAAAAATAAATGAAGCTTCTTTTTCTTACAATTGATGAAATGCCCGACCTACTACCCTATGACATGGTGGTTTTTGGCAAACTAAGGTCACAAAATATACAAACCGACATCATGGTTTGGGAGGATCTAGGCAAAACTTCTGTCGCTCACCTGCAACAATATCAGGGCATAGTGATACGCACCTGTTGGAACTACTACAAAAAACCGGATGAGTTTGTTCAGCTCCTAGACTTTTGCGAACAAAACAGCCTGCCGCTGCTCAACCCTTCAGATATTGTTAGATGGAATATGGACAAGCGCTACCTGCTTGACTTACAAAAAGAAGGTATTGAAATAATCCCGACTGAGTTTGTATTTGAGCATCACGGAGGATTATTTACAAAGGTTGTCAACAAGGGCTGGAAGAAGGTAGTAGTAAAGCCAATGATTTCCGGTGGCTCGTATCACACATTTGTAGTTGATGCAAAAGAAGAGGCTGAATTCAACACCATTATAAACACCTATTACCAAAACCGCCCCTACCTACTTCAAGAATTTATCCCTGAAATCAGCACAGGTGAGATTTCGACCTTACGCTTTGCTAATGGGTTTACTTACAGCATAGCAAAAGTCCCTAAAGAAGGCGATTACCGCGTACAGTTTACCTATGGCGGAAAATACAATGTGGAGGAAGTTCAACCGAAAATAGCGGCCATCAACAATTTTATTGAAACCCGTTTTCAAAACCGCTTGCTATATCAAAGGGTGGATGGGGTGTGGCGCGATAACCGGTTTCTATTGATGGAAGTCGAGTTGGTTGAACCCGACTTATATCTAGGGCATCATGCTGAAGCACTTGAATATTGGGTTAAAAACCTTACTGCTATTGCAGGCAGGTAAAAACAGCTGCCCCCACCTCAGCAAAATCACCTTAAATACCGGTTTTAACCAACAGGAAAATTGTATCTTTGAATGCATAAACAAAAGATACTATGGGCGAGAATTTTAAAGATTTAATTGCATTTAACCGAAGTGCTTTTTTAAACGATGAAAATAAAATCACCACCATTGGAAATGGGTCGATAGGGGGCAAAGCTCACGGTCTGGTGCGCGTTAACCATTGGCTAAACAATCCAGAAATGCAACAAAAATATCCGGGAATGAACATTGGTATTCCTGCCATGGCAGTTATTAGAACCGACATTTTCGATGCTTTTATGAAACGTAACAATCTGTATCAGATTGCTTTATCTGGACTCCCCGATGAGCGAATTGCTCATGCTTTTCAAAAAGCAGCCCTCCCCATGGAAATTCTCGGCGATCTCAGGGCACTCATTGCGCAAGTGCACACGCCGCTAGCTATTCGCTCTAGTTCTATGCTCGAAGATGCTATGGATGAGCCTTTTGCCGGTATTTACGGTACCAAAATGACCCCAAACAATCAACCCGACACAACCACCCGCTTTAACAAGTTGGCCGAAGCCATAAAATATGTTTATGCCACCACATTTTTTAAAGCCGCACGCGACTATATAAAAGCGACGAATCACCAAACAGAAAATGAAAAAATGGCGGTGATCATCCAAGAAGTAGTTGGTGCTATGCATGGCGAAAAATACTACCCTGAATGTTCAGGCGTGGCACGCTCACGCAATTATTACGCTTTTGGCAATGCCACACCTGAAGATGGCATTGTTAGCCTTGCTCTGGGTTTGGGAAAAACTGTTGTAGATGGAGGTCAGGTATGGTCCTATTCTCCTGCTTTTCCAAAAGCCGATCCACCAGTAGGCTCGCTCAACGATTTGATGAAAATAACACAAACCAATTACTGGGCAGTAAATATGGGAACAAATCATACTTACGATCCTGTTAAGGAAACAGAATACATGACCCAGCAACACATTGAAACTGCCGAAGAACACAAACCCCTGCGCTGGGTGGCTTCCACACTTGATGATCAATCTGGCCGCCTCGTAATGGGTATTGGCAAAAAAGGAGCGCGATTGCTGAATTTTGCACCATTGCTTCGTCTTGACGACATTCCTCTTAACAATTTGATAAGCGACTTACTCGCCATGTGCAGCAGTATTTACGAAACTGCCGTAGAAATTGAATTTGCTGCCACATTTATTTTAGGCGAAAAACCCCGTTTCGGATTTCTACAGGTAAGGCCGATGGTTGTGTCGAATGAGGAAGTTGATATTGCCGCTGAGGAGCTCAAAAAAGAAAACATCCTTTGTTCTTCAACCAGTGTTTTGGGCAACGGCATCAACCAGGAAATTCATGACATTGTGTTTATGCAACCAGGCAGCTTCAACCCGAAAACAACACAAAAAATTGCGCTGGACATTGAAAAAATAAACGAGGGTTTGATTTCCAACAAAAAGCCATGCCTACTTATTGGTTTCGGGCGGTGGGGCACGAGCGACGCTTGGGCAGGAATTCCTGTAGATTGGGGTCAAATTTCTGCAGCCAAAGTAATTGTTGAAGCTCCGCTCGAAGGCATGAACTCTGAATTAAGTCAGGGGTCTCATTTTTTTCACAACGTGACCAGTTTCCGGGTATTTTATTTTTCAATTCCCTATTCTGGCGAATTTCCAATAAACTGGGAATGGCTCAACAACCAGGAAAAAGTAAGTGACTCCGAACACATAACACATGTAAAACTCACTTCTCCCCTTTTGGTGAAAGTTGACGGGCGTTCAGGCCGAGGCATTATTACCTTTAACAAAAAAACCACAGCATGACCAGCAATATACCGCTCGATCAATTGATGGCCGAACTTAAGGAACGAGCCAAAGAGCTAAACTGCCTCTACGAAGTGCAAGAAGTATTGAACAATACCAGTCTTTCCAACAATGAAGTATGCAACGAACTTATCAAAGTGATTCCGCCGGGGTGGCAGTACCCGGAAATTTGCAAGGTAAAGCTAACTTGTTTTAATGAAACGTTTACTTCGGATAATTTTACCGAAACAAACTGGGTAATAAAAGCCCCTATTCTTGTTCAGGAAACACAGACCGGAGAAATTGCTGTTTATTATACCGCAGAGAGACCTGTTTTGGATGAGGGTCCTTTTTTAAAGGAGGAGCGAAAGCTTATCAACACAATTGCCGAACGCTGCTCATTGCTTATTCTTCATCAGAAGCTAAAATCTGTTTTTGATGCCAAGCCAACCAATTACCCCGACCACAGGAGCGAATGGTGGGTAATTCTCGACATGCTTAAGCAAACAGACCCCAAACTGCTAATCCGGTTATCACGAAGAATGATCAACTACCTGTGTTGGACTGGTGTTGAAAAAGCCAGCCAAATGCTGGAACATTTTTCACCCGCTTTCAAAAGCAATGTTACCATTCCAACCGAAGTCAATAGTCCCTATATCAAACAACCTGATGGCGACTTACTTTCAGTGAGTTACAACATTTTTGAGATGGCGGCGCAACACCTTTCAGAGAGGGAAATCCTGCACCTTATTCAAAAATGGACAAAGGAAGACCGTTCGGGCTTTTTGGCCGAGATTTTGGAAAATATGGGGTCGTCGCTCTCTGACATCAATGCGGCAGTTGAGCGGTATCATCACTTGAGCACACACATGCTAGAGCTATCGGAACCGCGCAAAAAAAACATCAAAATATCACTAATACGCCGCATACTTACCGACCAAACTGACTTTATTGACATCGCCAAGCATTTTATTAAAATAGATAACTTTTATACACTTCTGCAATCTGTCATTCATCCGGCAGGAAGTCACGGTCAATTGGGAGGTAAAAGTTCGGGGCTTTTTTTGGCTGAACAAATCCTTAAAAGTCAGGAAAACAGCGAAGCACTTTTTGGGAAGATAAAAACGCCAAAAACATGGTTTCTCACCTCCGACGGCTTACTAAGTTTTATAAGCTACAACAACCTTGAGGAGGTAATGGAGCAGAAATACAAGGATATTGCCCAGGTGCGTCAGGAGTATCCCTATGTTATCCATGTATTTAAAAATGCGCTCTTTCCACCCGAAATTCTCAAAGGCATCGTCATGGCGCTAGACGATTTTGGAGAAGTGCCCCTCATCGTGCGCAGCTCAAGTCTGCTCGAAGACAGGGTTGGAAGTGTGTTTGCAGGCAAATACAAGAGCTTGTTTATTGCAAACCAAGGAGATAAGGAAACACGCCTCATGGCATTGTTAGATGCTGTCGCAGAAGTGTATGCCTCCACTTTTGGCCCTGACCCTATCGAATACCGTGCTGAAAATGAGCTTCTGGACTACCGCGAAGAAATGGGGATCATGATTCAGGAGGTTGTTGGTAAAAAGACTGGTAATTACTTTTTTCCTGCCTTTGGAGGAGTTGCTTTTAGCCACAACGACTTTAAATGGTCGAGCCGGATAAAAAGCGAAGATGGTTTACTTCGTATGGTGCCCGGGCTGGGCACAAGAGCTGTCGACAGGCTTTCAGATGATTATCCAATCCTTATTTCTCCGGGTCAACCCGACCTTCGAGTCAATGTAACCATTGATGAAATAGTAAG
>CAYWNI010000033.1:0-13924 GCA_964459525.1 uncultured Lentimicrobiaceae bacterium
CAGAATGTTGGCATGTGAGTCGGTGGTAACTGCGGTAGAACCTGGCCACGCCAATCCTTCACTAATTAATGTATGGGTACCTATGCCGGTGTTTATGTCGAAAACTTTGATTCCGTGTTTTCTCGCATATTGTCGTACAAGCTGTTGGTTTACTGCATATTTTTGATCACTACCAGTAGGATTGGTGTCGAAAGTAAAAAAGGTTCGTTTTACGTCATCAACCTGCAAACCATGTTCTTCCAATGTTTTTACCACATTAGGACCACCAAAGTCGCGCGCGACTCTAGCATCTATTAATATGTCCACAATTTCACCAGGAACGACTTGCTTTTTGCTAGCATGACTCGCCAGAATTTTTTCAATCAGATTCATAATATTGCTCTATTTTTTGTCAAAAATAGAACAAACTAAATTCTCTATATACTAGAATCATTATAAATATTAGAAGCAAAAACATGTCGAAAAAAGCATGATTCTCTTTTCTTTATTTAATTGGAGTTTCTTCGCTATTCTGTTCCTCCGTCGGCGAGAGCCAACCTCCGCCCAATGCCTTGTAAAGCTGGGCATAGGCGCTCAACAAGTCCTGCCTGGCTTGAGAGTGATCTAATTGTGCCTGAAACGATTGCGTTTGCGAATCGATGACTTCCAGATAGCTGGTAACTCCTTTATCGTAGCGTTGCCACGAGAGGGTTTCCGCATTCATAGCTGCAGCAGATCTAACTTCAAGTGCTTGAAGTTGCCTTTTTAGCGTTTCAATGGTAACCAGGGCATCCTCAACCTCTTTAAAAGCTTGGAGCACGGTACTTTCGTAAGAAAACAATGCCTGCTGGGCTTCGTAAGTAGCAATATCAACTCTCCGTTTGTTTTTTCCGAATTGAAAAACTGGTCCGAGCAGACTTGCTCCTGCCGACCAAGCCAGCCCGTTTGAGGTGAGGGTAGACAGATCATCGCTGGCAATGCCAAGCAGCCCCGTCAGGCTTATCGACGGCAGACGCATGGCAATGGCTACGCCAATTTGCTCGTTTGCGGCTTTGTAGTTTTCTTCCGCTTCTTTGATGTCAGGACGACGTTCAATAAGCTGAGAAGGTAAACCTACAGGTATTTCAGGTGGCATGGGCAACTGCATCAACTCAGCTTCTGTTTTAATTGGCTGAGGCAATTTTCCAAGAAGAATGTTTAGTGTTGTTTGGGTAATAGCGATATATCTTTCGTACGTGGGAACAGATGCTGCTGCCAAAGCCCACTGTACCTGCGACTGATTTAAGTCGATTTCAGCTACGGTTCCATATTTATACCGCTCTTCGAGGATTTTTAATCCAAGCTGTCTTGATTTCAAAGTGTTCCGCGATATTTCAAGTTTCGACTTGTATTCAAGCAGTTCAAAATAGCTTTCTGTAACCATTGATATGAGGCTCATTTGAATGGCTCTCATTCCATACTGAGAAGCAGCAAGTTGAGCACGAGCTGCATCGGTAGCACTTCTGTATTTGCCCCAGAAATCAAGTTCCCAAAATAACTCCGGATAAGCGTAAAAGTTGTTGGTGGTGTTAGGAAGTTTAACGCCGGAAAAAGTTCCTCTTGATGCGCCTGCTGCAACATTTACTGTTGGAAACTGATCGGCTCTATTATAGCCAACCGTAGCTTTAGCAGCACTCACGCGGGCGGCAGCAATCAATACATCTTTGTTTTGCACCAAGGCAGTGCGGATAAGTGTATCGAGTACTGAATCATTAAAAATTTCCCACCACTGCAAATTCACCAAAGAATCACCTTTTGTTGAGTCATTAAGGTATTGATCGGCCAAATTAAATTCAGGCCTCTGATAAGCTGGTCCCAATTTACACCCTGAAAGGTACAACAGTGAGCCCGCTACTATGAGAATTATAAGTTTCTTCATCATTATTCAGTTTCAGGTTTAGCCTTTTTCAAATCTCTACTTTTTTCGTATCCAGCCATTTTGCCAACCATAACAAAAAGCATTGGATAGAAGAATATTCCCAGGAAAGTAGCTACAGCCATACCTCCCATTAAAGCCATTCCCATTACTTTACGTGCCTCAGCTCCTGATCCGGTGGCAAGTACTAAGGGCAAAATACCAAGCAGGAAAGCGAAAGCTGTCATTAAAATTGGGCGGAAACGTTCACGTGCCGCTGTAATGGCTGCTTCAACTAATGAGGCACCATTTTCAAATTCATCTTTGGCATATTCTACAATTAAAATCGCGTTTTTAGCTGCCATAGCAATGAGCAACACGAGAGAAATTTGAGCAAATACGTTGTTTTCAAAACTTGAACTGAATAGGCGGGCAATATACAAAGCTAAAAAAGCACCAAACAAAGCGAAAGGCGTTCCCAGCAAAATACTCAATGGGAGCGACCAGCTTTCGTATTGTGCAGCAAGAATAAGGAAGACAAAAATCAAGGCAAACATAAACACTACACCAGCCGACCCTGAAGACTCTTCTTCCTGATAGGAGAGGGCGTTCCAAGCATATGACATGTCGCCAGGTAAAACAGTGTTAGCCACTTCTTTTAATGCTGCCAATGCTTCACTTGATGTATAACCCTCTGCAGGACTTCCTTGAACCTCGGCGGCGCGGTACAAGTTGAACCGTGAAATGTAATCAGGGCCGTAAATATTTTCAATATTTACCATCGTCGACAAAGGAACCATGCCGCCCTTATTGTTTTTGATAAAGAAATAATTGATTTGCCGTTCATCGGTTCGGTATTGAGGTTCAGCTTGAATATAGGTTTTATACAATCTTCCAAAACGGGTGAAATCGTTAACATATGCTCCGCCTAAAAAAGCACCCACCGTGGTGTAGGCATCACTAAGATTTACTCCCATTTTTAGCACCTTTTCTTTGTCAACGGCCATGTACTTTTGAGGCACATTTGATTGAAAAGTAGTAAAAGCTTGACCTATTTCAGGACGTGCCATTGCGCTATCAATAAACATTTGGGTGTTCTCGGCCAAATAGTCTGGTGTACCTCCTGATCTATCTTGAATCATGATGCTGAATCCTGAACCATTTCCTAATCCCGGAATAGCGGGAGGTTCAAAAGCAAAAGCTTGAGCAGATTTTATACCAAAATATAATTCCTTGTTCACCTGTCCTACAATTTCGCCGGCAGTTAATGTGCGTTCAGACCAAGGGATCAGATTAATAAAAATAAAGGCGTTGTTCGAAGCCATAGCGCCTGAAAGCAAACTAAACCCAGTTACATTAGTTGTGTATTCGATTTCTGGATGTTTACTTAGTATTTTTTCAATTTCTTTGGTGACTTTATCAGTACGTTGCAATGAAGCGGCGTTTGGGAGTTGCACGTTTAGCATGAAATAACCTTGATCTTCAACCGGAATAAAGCCGCCGGGGACGAGTTTGCCGAAAACGCCTGCAAATAAGACGATGATGAGAATAAAGATACCACTTCGGGTAAGTTTTCGGGTTACAACTTGAGTGAAGCTCATGTATTTCTCAGTACCTTTCCCGAGCATTTTGTTGAAACCGCCAAAGAAAATGCCTAATGGCCCTTTGTACTTAACTGGTTTACGGAGTAATAGCGAGCATAAGGCAGGAGAAAGAGATAAGGCATTAATAGACGAGACAACCACTGAAATAGCAACGGTAATAGCAAATTGCTGATAGAGTCTTCCGGTGATGCCGCTCATGCTAGCAACAGGTATGAAAACCGCTACCAGCACGATGGTGGTTGCGATAATAGGAGCTGTCACCTTTTTCATGGCATTTATGGTAGCCTCGCGCGCCGACATGCCCGATTCTATGTTCACCTGAACGGCTTCTACCACCACAATGGCATCATCAACAACAATTCCGATGGCAAGTACTAGGCCTAAAAGTGAAAGAACATTAATTGTAAAACCCAGTAACGGGAACAGCATAAAAGCACCGATAAGTGAAACAGGGATGGCCAATAATGGAATTAAAGTAGCTCTCCAATCTTGGATAAATATAAAGACCACCAGAATTACAAGAATAAGCGCTTCAAACAGGGTTTTAACGATATCATCGATACCAGCAGTGATAGGAGCTGTTGCATCAAGTGACACATCATATTTAATGCCGTTAGGAAAACGCTGTGATATTTCTTTCATTGAAGCACGCACCTCTTCCGCCAGCAAAACAGCGTTAGACCCAGGAGATTGGTAAAGTGCAATAACGGCGCAGGATTGGCCATTAAGACGGGTAATTGCATTGTATGTTTCCACCCCTAGATTAATGTCGGCGATGTCTTTTAATTTTAACTGTGAACCATCGGCATCAGTTCTCACGACAATTTCACCGAACGCCTCTTCATTATTAAATCGCTCGGGCAACCTTACAGTATAAGTAAATTCGGTGCCTGCAGGAGCAGGTTCTGCACCAAATTTCCCACCAGGAACAATTACATTTTGTTGCTGTATAGCAGAGGTAATTTCTGGAATGGTTATGCCCATTTGACTAAGCAAATCCGGTTTTACCCAAATGCGCATTGAATAATCGCTAGCTCCAAGAACTGTAGCTTGTCCGATTCCGTTGATACGCGCGAGTTCGTCTTTAATATTAATCAATGCATAGTTACCCAAAAAATTCTGAGTGTAATTGGTGTCATCTGAAGTCAGGGTAATCAGCATCAGAATATTGGGTAGTGATTTTTGCGTGGTAACACCATACTGGTTCACAACGGAAGGAAGTCGGGGAGTGGCTGCTGATACTTTATTTTGCGTAAAAACAGTGTTCATATCAGGATCGGAGCCAACCTCAAACGAAACCTGAATATTCATGGATCCATCGTTGGCATTGGTCGACTTCATATAAATCATGTTGTCAACTCCGTTTATTTGCTGCTCCAGAGGTGTGGCTACCGTTTGCTCAACGCTAACTGCATCAGCACCAGTATAAATAGCACTTACTTGCACTACCGGAGGCGTAAGGTTGGGATATTGTTCAATGGGCAGCGTAGAAAGTGAGATAAGCCCCACGATTACAATTACAATAGCCATCACCATGGCCATCACGGGTCTGTGCACGAAGAAATTACCTTTACTTTCCATCGCTATTCTTGTTTTTTGAAGAAATAACAGCTGGATCAACAATTTTCGGATTGATCTTCATTCCGATTTTTACTGCTTGTAAACCTTCGTAAACTACATTTTCTCCTTTTTTTAAACCTGAATTAATGAGCCATTGATCATCAATTGTTGGCCCTACCTGAACTTGTTTACTTACGATAACATTGTTGCTGTCAGAAACAAAAACCGAATAAATACCTTGTAGTTCCATAATACAACGCTGTGGAATTAGTAACGCATCAGGAATATCACGCAATACAACCCGAACCCTTGCAAATTGTCCAGGACGTAAAATACGTTCTGGGTTCGGGAATTCAGCCTGAATCATGATCGAGCCTGTTTGTGGATCTATTTCGCGATCGATAAAGTTCACCCAACCTTTTTCATTGAATGTTGTCCCATCAGAGAGGATTAACTCTAAATTGCTATTGTTTTTTTTGTTTTCTGTTCTTGCTTTAGTATCCTTAAGTTTTAAATTAGCAATAAATTCCTTGGTTAGGGTAAGATACTGGCTTTCACTTATAAAAAACTGAACTAGTATCGTATCTATTTGCGATACAGTATTTAAGATAACTGGGTTTGGATCTCTTCCTACAAATTCTCCAACTTTCGCTTGTGTTTTTCCTATAATACCTTCAATGGGGCTATAAACATGCGCATAGCTAAGTTGAATTTGTGCTGCATCTAGGTTTGCTTTTGCAGCATCTACAGCCGCTTTTGCTGCTCCAGCAGCAGCTTTTGAGGCATCCAGATCACTTTGGCTAACAGCATTAATTTTTGCAAGTGGTACTATTCTGTCCAAGTCACTTTGAGCTTTGACAAGTTGGGTTTCTGCTTCCGCTAAACCGCCAAGTTGCGCTGCCACATCAGCTTCGTAGGTTTCGCCGTCTATTTTATAAAGCAATTGAGATTTATTTACACGCGACCCTTCTTTGAAATAAATACCGTTAAGCCAGCCCTCTACTCGAGCTCTGATTGGAATGTCGTATAAACCATAAACCTGACCAATAAGCTCAGCGTGAATTTTTGTGTCACTTTGCTTTACCTGAACTACCTCGATATCAGGAGGGGGGATAGCTTTTGGCACTTTCTTTTGGCACGAGGTTACCAATACCACGGCAAGCAAAGTCACTAGAAGTGAATGCATAAGGTTTTTTTGGCGAAAAATCATGTGATCTGTTTTAAAAAGATTGATAGCAAATTTATAATAAATTATGGTAACGCAGCTTGAAAGTGAGAAACTTGATAAACGAATATATTAATTTATGTAACCAGTAATGATGTCCATCAGTTCAAAAAGGTCGATGGGTTTCGAAATATAAGCATTGCACCCTGCATCTAGTGCTTTTGTTTTATCACCACTCATGGCAAATGCAGTCTGCGCGATAATTGGTATGTTATTACCTGATTTTCTAATGATTATTGTTAAATCGTAGCCATTCATGTCAGGTAGTTTTATGTCCATTAAAATGATATTAATGGTTTTATTCTCTTCGATCAGTTCCAACGCACGTTGCCCCGTATTGGCATGTAATAATAACGCGCCCGCTGGCAGGAGTAAAGCTTCAAGTAGCGCATAATTACTTTCTTCATCTTCAACAATTAATATTGTTTTGTTGGCAAAGTTATGTTCTAATTCTGTATGCATACGCGGGTAGTTATTGGTGAGTATATTCTAAAATACGTTTAGAGCGCCTAGTTATCGACAAAAGTACCAATCCCCAAACAATAATCAAAGCTGTTTAAAAAAATAATACTGCTTTCTAAATCAATATATTTCAATGAATATATTCTGTATTATATTGAATATATGTCTATTATATTATGTAATCAATAATAAACTATAGATAAAAGTCATTTACCAATAGCTTAAACTCTACTGTAAACTCTCCATTTTCTTCTCTAATACTGAGTCTTTCTTCCTGAAAAAGACGAAAATCTTTTGAAAAACAAAGGTATATGCGGTTGGGAGGCATTCCACGCTTTGGGAAAACAATCATTTGTCGATGCAAATAAAAACCAACTTGCTTGGATTGCTCGACAAATATATTTCGGTTACTGTATGGAATAACAATACTAAACACACCATTTGGTTTGAGTATACCAAAGCTATAGTTTATTAAATCATTGTACGTCAACGAAATAGTATGACGGGCTTGTCCTAATCTAGGATTGGCAGAAGCTTTCCCAAAAGTGAAAAAAGGTGGGTTGGAAACCACCAGATCGAATTTGTCTTTTTGGTTTTCACAAAAGTTTTGAAGACTGTTGTGTTCTACCGAAAGTTGTTCATGATACTTTGATTGGGCAAAGTTTTCAGCACACTCCACTATTGAAGGTTTGTCGATGTCGATGGCGGTAATACGACATTTTGCTCTGCTTGCTAGCAATAACGAAATAACCCCCGAACCACAGCCAACATCAAGTGCATTCATACCTTCGTAAACGGATGCCCAGATTCCCAAAATGGTGGCGTCCATACCTACCTTCATGGTAGAAAGATGATGTAATAATTGAAATTGCTTAAAAATAAATGGGCGGGAGTCGACGGAAGAGCGGCTCATGGCATAAACTAGTCGTTGAGGTAAATATCAAGTAATCCTTCAGGTAAATCCACATGCAGACATTTAGTCTCGCGATCAACACGTTTAATGATATCATCGCTTATGGGTATTAGGACTTCCTTTTCTTGGTAATAAGTTTGAATAATAGCCTGACTCGAATACTCAAGAACTTCGGCTACTGTTCCAATAGTTCCAAAAACCTCATCAATCAGACTCATACCTATGATCTCGTGAAAATAGAACTGATTTCCTGATAGCTTTGGTAACTCACTCAAAGGTAGGTACATATCCTTTTTTAGTAACCTAAGTACTTGCTCTTCTGTGCTAACATCTTGAAAAGTTATAGTTGCTTTGTTATTGAGTAAGTTAATTTCCTCAACGAAATAGGGCACAGGAGCACCAGAAATATCCAGGTAAATCACCTTTGTATCCAGGTAAGCTTCCGGATCGTCTGTATCCAGAAACACACTCACACGTCCTTGAAAACCATGAGGTTTTACGATTTTCCCCAAATAAAAGTATTGATCAAAATTTCCCATTGTATACGCTTTAGTTATCCCGATTTATTTGTTGAGATGGTGACAAAATTAACCAAATTAAATAAACACAACGTCAGCTTTTGTGCCTGCTATACAAAACGGATGTATTTTTGTTCAAAAATATAACTATGCATTATTTGTCGGTTGAAAATATTTCAAAACACTATGCTGAAAACACGCTTTTTAGTCAATTAACTTTTGGCCTGGCTAAAGGAGATAAGATGGCTCTCGTGGCTAAGAATGGTGCTGGAAAATCCACCCTCATGCGTATATTGGCAGGTCTTGAGCAACCAGATGAAGGCAAAGTGTCGATGCGCGATGGAATAAGGTTGGCTATATTACCACAAGAACCTGAATTTATTGAATATCAAACTGTAAACGAACTTATATCAAGTCATCAAACGGGCTTGATTACTGCCACCAAAGCGTATGAGCTTGCCATGGCAAAGCACGCAGGCAGCCAAACAAAGGAAACTGAAATGGCATTGACCGAGGCAATTAGCCAAATGGATTTGTTACAGGCATGGGATTATGAGCGACGGTTAGCCGCTCTTCTCCAACGTTTTAGCATTTTTGATTTAAATCAAAGCGTACATAGTTTGTCTGGAGGCCAAAAGAAACGGCTTTCTTTGGCACTCACCTTATTGGATAACCCCGATGTGTTGCTCCTTGATGAACCTACCAACCACCTTGATATCGACATGATAGAATGGCTTGAAAAGCAATTGAGTCAACCGGCTGTCACCTTTATTATGGTAACGCACGACAGGTATTTTCTTGATCGAATTTGTAACCAAATTGTTGAATTGAACAGAGGAGAGTTAGATAGATACAGCGGTAATTACACCAAATTTTTAGAGCAAAGAGTAGTTCGTGAAGAAGCCGCACGTAATGAGGTAGATAAGGCACGTAAGCTGATGAAAAAGGAACTCGACTGGATACAACGTATGCCCAAAGCAAGAACTACCAAATCCAAGGCAAGGATAGATAGCTTTGAGAAAACCAAAAGCCTAGCTTACAGTATGCCAACCGATAAAGAACTAAATTTACAAATTAGCAACACCCGAATTGGAGGTAAGATACTGGAGATGAACAGGGTAAGTAAAAGCCTCGGTGGAAAACAGCTTTTGAAAAATTTTACATACACCTTTAAGAAAGGTGATCGGATTGGTATTGTGGGACAAAATGGTATTGGTAAGTCAACATTTTTAAACCTAATTACCGAAAAAATCGCACCTGACAGCGGTCTGGTAACTACCGGAGATACAATTAAATATGGCTATTATAGACAGGAAGGATTAATTGCCAATGACGACCTGCGGGTAATAGATGTAGTTAAAGATATAGCCGAATTTTTTCAGGTTTCAAAATCGGTGACGCTTACTGCTTCTCAATTTTTGCATCATTTTCTATTCGATTCGGAGATGCAAAACCAAACGGTAGCCACCTTGAGCGGAGGAGAGCGCCGCAGGCTATATTTGCTCACCATACTAATTCAAAATCCAAACTTTTTAATACTGGATGAACCTACCAACGATTTGGACATTGTTACCTTAAGCAAGCTGGAGGAATTTTTGACAAACTACAAAGGCTGTTTGCTTTTGGTTTCACACGATCGTTATTTTTTAGATAATACAATAGATGAGCTGTTTGTATTTGAAGGGGAGGGGCGTATTGGTCATTTTCCAGGCAACTACTCAATTTATCAGGCAGCACTTAGCACGCGCGAACAAAAGGAAAAGGACAAAGCAAAAGCGGTAAAAACACAAGTTCAAAATGTTGCAACTGATAAAATATTCCGAGATCGAAAAAAAATAACGTACGCTGAACTCAAAGAATATGAAGCGCTAGAAGTGGAATTGGGCCAACTGGAATCTGAGAAAAAAGCTCTGGAAGACAGCTTGAACTCTGGGCAGCTAGCGTATACAGAGCTAGAACAAGTTTCTATGAAAATTGGAAATCTTATGGATGAAATCGACCAAAAAATGATGCGCTGGTTTGAGTTAGAAGAGCTAAAATAAATTGTATTAAATTAGTCGATAACTGGAGAAATTGGGACAGCTTCAAGGATTTGATTGTTCATCCGTTTACCATTAATTCGTTCAATTATTGTTAGCGCTTTGTGTGCAACTACCGCTATATAAGTAATACTGCCATGTTGTTCAAACATGCCTATCTCGTCCCTGTGTAAGCGTCCGTGTTTGGTTAATAGTTTTATAACATCTGGCAGTGTTAATGGAGCAATTTCCTTAGTGAAAACAATCTTTATAGTTGACCACCATGGTGTTGGTGCGATTCCATCGTCAAATTTCAACTCAAAAATGTCTGGAATTGTTTGGATAAATTCTGGCTGATCCTCGTCTTCCTGAATTAGGTGGAAGGCGGTGGCAAAGTGGTGGTGTTTGAGCAGCACTTGATTACGTTTGTCGTACGCTTGACGATTTATAGGCATATTATAATGCACCAAAAAAATCAATTCAGGTAAATCAGTCACAGCGGTATAGTCGGTGGTTATTATAGCTTGAAGACTTCCATTACGAAACATAGCTAAAGTATTCTCATAATGTTCATCGCTAATGCCGCCATGCAGTATTCCAACCTTGAGTTTTTTTTGATGCAGAAATTTCGCCACGCGGATGGCTTCCCCACGGTGGTTGCAATAAACAACCACAGGATTGGGAAATAATTCACTTATCAAATGGTATAAAGAAATGGATTTAGCTGATTTATCGGTTATTACTGTAAATGCATGGTATTTAAATGGAAACCGAAGACGTAACTTGCTTACAGCGTTTTTATTACTACTAAGCAGGACGTCTAGATCTCCTAAATCATCCGTTTTAGAGGTAATTATTACCTTACATTTTGGCGATGTTTGCTCTAAAATATCGTTTAATTGATCGCTATATCCGAGGTATTGAAAACTGCCTAAATTTTCTACAATGATGGCGTCGAATTGCTCTAATTGAAAAGCCTTCAAGGCGAGAAGATCAAGAATCCGCGCAGGTGTTCCTATAAGAACATCAGGTAGGACTTCTAGCTTTCTGGTATTTTTCTTTACCTGATGACCGTCGAAAAGTCCTAACGTTCGTAATGAAGTATTGGTATTGCGGACAAACATTGTTATTGACTCAACTAAAGCTGGGTTTGGCAATAATATTAGTGTCTTTGGTTTTTTAAGTTGGTAATCTGGCTGATTGTGAATAGCCTTTAATGCACTACAGGTATTGGTAGCGGTGAAATTTGAAGACAAGAATATATCGTTATGCTTTTGTAGCGATTCAAAAAGCTTAGTATACAATATATTCGAATCTTCATGACAGTGACGTCTGAGTACATCGACAAATTTGGACATTGCAATCCTTGTGTTTGATTTTGGTATGGCAAATTTACCACATTTCTTAACAACGCAAACATTTGATTTGTTTTATTTGTAAATTGAAATATTCTGTAAACTATTCATAATCAGTGTTTATGTCAAGTTTCAGGCCAATTACACGACTAAAAAGCCTGTTTCAACACACTATTATTCAGAAATTTATAAGACATTTTTCTAGTGTGTTACATTACTATTAGGAAAAGAATTCGCTCTTCTATTTTTTATAAATTTATATGTTAATGATAATCAATCAAATATGAATTACTATAAAGTTACATAATTAATATTATGTTAAATAGTAAATCCTTTTAGAAAGGGAACTATTGTCCCCTTCTAAATTTATTGTCGTTTCTTAGTCAGCTAATTCTTTCAGTTTATCATTCATTTTTAAATTAGCGTATGCTTCTTTAAGAGCTGCCAAAACAACTTCATCACCAGGATTAAGTTCTAGTGAGCGTTCCAAGAAAGGTAAAGCCATAAACAAATTATCGTCAGCTTGTTTTTTCAGCTCATCAAATTTCTTTTGTTCTTCGAGAGGCAAATTATTAGCTTCTTGATAGAGTTGAGCTGCTTTGTTTACATAAATAGCGCCAAGATTAAAAATAGCGTCTCCGAAATCAGGATTTATTTCAATTGCTTTTTTGTAATAGACTACAGCATTATCTATATCTCCTGTATTTTCATAGGTTTGTCCAAGCACACGGTAAAGATTTTCATTTGTAGGATCAGCATTGATGGCTTCCTGTAGACTTTCAATTAACTTCTCGTTTTGGCCAGTTTCTAAATAGAGCTGTGACTGTTCCAACTGAAGACTAAGGTCTTCTGGGAAAATAGTACGTCCTTTTTCAAGAGCGGCAAATGCAGCGGTGGTGTCACCAGTCTGCTTTTGTGATCTTGAATAAAATAGATAGACTCTTGGATCTCTAAAATCAACTTCTATACATTTTTTAAGGTACGGCATTGTTGTTTCGGCAAGCGCATCGTCGCCAGAATACACACCACTCATGCCAATGTTAAAAGCAGCAATAGTATCGAAACGCTCATCTGCTTCAGCGATTTTGTAGGCGATAATAAAGTTTTTCGCCGCGGTTTCATAATCACTGCTCTGGAATCCCTCGGCACCACGCTGATAAAACAAATTTGTCAGCTGAACTAGATAAAAAGAAATCTCACCTTGCAAAGAGGACTTGGTATCAAGTTCCATTGATTTAAGGAATGATTCATAAGAAATTTCTGCCGCATCAGGAGCAAGCGCTTTTACAGCTTCATCTTTCGAGATGGCAATATTGTAATAAATAATCCCGCGATACATCCATGTTTTAGCATCGTCCTGGGTTTTAGCATGGACAATGGCCTCATCAATGGTTGTTTTCGCTTTGTCATACTGCTGATTCTTATTGTACATGTATGCGCTGGTTCTTTTGTTATTTTGCGCCTCCACTGTAACAATCATCAGAGTTAATAAACTTAATAATACGATTAATTTTTTCATTTTCACAAAGTTTTAAAGTTGTGCAAAGATATTGCTTAACATGCGTTTGAGCAAATCAAGACTTTATTTAAAAATAATCTAAACAATAATAATACCGTTCTTATATTTCAGTAGTTTCTGCTGCATTATCTGGTTCAATTGATTGGTTTTGGTCTGTTATTTCACTTTCTTCATCTTCAGCAATACTCACCTTAGCAACGGCAGCTATAGCATCTCCTTCATCAATACGTATCAGTTTTACTCCTTGGGTTGCTCTACCCATAACACGAAGGTCTTCAACGGGTATGCGTATGGCAATACCTGATCGGTTGATAATCATCAGTCCGTCGATGTTGGTCACGTTTTTAATTGCGATCAAATCGCCAGTTTTTTCAGTGATATTCAGCGTTTTGACACCTTTACCTCCCCTATTGGTTACACGGTAATCTTCAACTTCAGATCGTTTACCATATCCTTTTTCAGAAACAACAAGCACACTTTCTTCGGCTTCGGGATTGTTTTCCAGACAAATCATACCAACAACAGCATCGTTTTCGTTAGCTAGCGTTATGCCCCTCACTCCTGCCGCATTTCTGCCCATTGGTCTCACTTTTTCTTCGTTAAAGCGTATGGCGCGACCTGAACGGTTGGCAAGTATTATTTCATTTGAACCATTGGTCATGCGGGCTTCTATCAGTTCATCTCCATCTTTAATTGTAATCGCATTAATTCCATTCTGACGGGGACGGGAATAAGCTTCGAGTGCAGTTTTTTTGATAACACCTTTTTTTGTGGCCAAAATAATGAAGTTATTGTTGATATACTCTTCATTTTTATGGTCTTTAGTGTTGATAATGTCTTTTATAGTGTCATCGTTATAAATTTTTATAATGTTTTG